>NZ_JBBAXC010000008.1 GCF_037120725.1 Bacillus spongiae | reverse complement strand
TAAATCCCATTGGTCCTTCTAGATATTCTTTAACAATGGTTAATTTTAAATCGTCACTATATTTTGCCATACAAAAACACCCCAAAAATTAGTTTTTAACTCTAACTTTTGGGGTGCAGAACCATCGGCGGTTTTTTTATAAATCGGTCACAGGGGTACGACCGTCCATCCAACTCCATTCAGTTTCTGTTAGAAATCGATTAGGCCAGCCTTCTTTTATTTCAGGCCAATCTGCAAACTGAAGGATGCTTTGACAAAATGCTTCCGCATTTTGTTTATTTGGTGAAGAAAGCAACTTCTTCGTTAATTCCATAAACTGATCTGGCTTATTTTCCACGTCTTCAAGTACACGCATAAACCACTTATGATACGGATAAAACACTTTGTTATGTGCTAATATTAATCTTCCACCAAACAATACAAGGGAAGATACTGTATGCATCATTAAATATTGATCATTTCTTTTTTCAGCTTCCCCTACATACCACCTCGCTGCCTCAAATTGAACAAAGAACTTTTCTATCTTTTCCTTTTGTTCCTCTTCAGGATAGGCTGTAATCTTTTGCAGCAAAGTTTCAATTTCTGTTTTTTTAGAAAAGGCAATAATTGCATCTTGAAAAGCAAACCGAGCAGGTTCACTCCCTTTATCGGCAACATCTCTTAAAAAGGAAAGACTAGTAATTTTTCCATCTACAAACCCACCCTCATACTCACATACATCATCTGACCAGTAAAAAAGGTCGTTCTTTGCTTTTCTTTTCTCAAATTCCTCATCTGTTGTCACAAGCATGATATCCACATCAGAATTTTCACTCGCATAACCTTTTGCTACTGATCCACCAATTAATAATGCTAAAATGTTAGGGTCATCGATAAACTGTTTTGTTAAGGCATTTACTACTTTTTTATGATGTTCAAACAAGATTTCTTCCTCCATTCATTTCATCCTCATAATAAGGTTCTCCATTAAAAGCTATTGTAATTGAAATACATGCAATTTAATAGAGTATGTGGGAACTACGCCAAATTTCATAAAATCCTTCAAAAAAAAGTAAACATCAAGTAAAACTGAATTCATCCACTATTCTTGTACTTCACCGTCTTATATTCTTTCTATCCTGATCATCCCTCATCAATATAGTCTATAATTGGTCGTCATTTAGTTTTTTCTCTAGGGATAAACAACTATATTGATTATTCAGCTCAAAATTCATTCAGTATAGAAATAACAGCTTCTACTCGAGAAGAAGAAAGATATAATACCACTACTGCTAATGATTAAAAGCTCCCATTTATTTAACGAAATAAAAGGTGGTTTGGTTGCACTTTTTATCAATTATTTTTTAAATATCCCTGAAAAATTTGTACTTTCTATTAACTAAAGCCAAACCATTTTAGGGTTTGGCCCAACTCCATTTATTATGAAATAATAACGAATGAGGTAGAAAATAAATTCTTATTAATGCGTACACTTAGACTAACGCTGAAAAGATATATAGATATTACCAAAATGACCTACATGACTTCTGCGTTAGTAATAACTTTTTCATAGGCATGTAATTGTTCCAATATAAGTTCTGCTGTAATGCAAAAAAGTTGATAGAAAAACAACCAATCCATATAAAAACGATTGGCTGTTTCTTTGATTTTCGTTCACCTACAGAGGTTTAATGATTTTAAGAGTGAATCCACTGTACGAAGGGTACTTCCAAACTTGACCTTCTCTCCTCACTTACTAAAATACCGTCTCTCTTTACTCTTTCTCGGAATTTTTTGAAGGACTATAAAGTCCGTATTTTAAAACTTTAGTGTAGATATTTAAGTCTTCCATTAATAAATGTTGGTTCTTTATTAATTCCTCAGGCTCACCTTTATAGATTTTTCCATACTTTACACCAAGAAATTCAAAAAGCGCATTTATCATTTCGATTGCTTTTTCTCGGGAAAGACCATCGACAAGCATATCTTCTCGAAGAGAATGATAAATATACTCCGTACTCATTGGCTCCAATACTTCCCTTTTTTTCATGATTAACTGTAAGACGTCCTCTTTTATAGAAACAGGAAGTTGATACGTTGCCATCATAATTAGTTTATTTTCATTTGGATATAACGTAGCTAGTTCCATTTTCTTTAGAACAGAGATTTTAATACTTTCAAAAAAGTCCATTTGACGATTTTGAAGAGAATGAAAGACACTAAATACTTTCTCAGCTAGAATATCAATCGAATATTCTAACATATACAGATATAGACTTTTCTTATTCTTAAAATAATGAAATAAAATCCCTTTTGAAATTTCCGCGCGGCTCGTAATCGTATTAGTAGATGCATTCATATAACCATGCTCAGCAAATTCCTCAATACATATTTGAATGATTCTATTCCTTTTTTCTTCAGGTAAATTATTAAAAGCCGAATTCAAATTAACACCATCTTTGTCAGACTGTAATGTCTTTTTTATGATAAATCACATAAGCAACAATTGTGCTAAGAACTATTATCACTAACATTATAGCCAAATACAACGGTTTTATCTCTAAATTTTGAATAAGGTATGCTGGATCGACATATTCAAATGGCGTAATATATTTTAAGTTTTCTAGCTTGTCAGAAACCCCCTGCACGATATCAAGAAAGTACGTAAGCAAGACTAGCCCAAGGGAAAATGACACTACCATTCGGTTTTTTCTAAAAAAGCTTGATGCCATAAAGGCAAGACCAGCAAATGTTAAATGAAGCAGAAAAGGTCCTAGTGTAATAATAGCAAAGGTTTTTGCATCTACTGATTGATCACCAGCTATTTTAAACCCAATAAAATTAATTACCGCTATGGCAATATTAAATATAACAATATTTGTAAAAACGGCTAATAATTTTTCCGACACAATTCTCGACCTTGTAACAGGTTTTGAGAGAAGGAATTCAATAGTCTTATCTCCCTCTTCCTTAACCAACATATTAGCTGCCATAATGGCAACATAAATGCTACCAAAGAGTGTTACAAACAAATAGCCTTCAATGGCATAAAAACTGAGTGCCGTTGAAAAATCAAATTGATCCATATTGAATGCTTTAATCATTGCCTCTGGGTAGGCTTCCATCATTTGATCTATACTATCTTGTTGTTTTGCAAACTCTGGATAAATACTAAGCATTAACAAAATTAAACCACCTAAAGCAATTACCCAAATCCAAAGAGACTTTTGTGATTTTAGGACTTCCCGTTTATAAATCATCCTTTGCCCCCTCCTTAAGCCTTTTCATAATAGTGCATAAATACTTCTTCCAAAGATGGCTCTTCAATTAAAATATCTCTAAACGGTACTTTCTGTAGCTCTTCAAGTAACAAATGCGTATTACCGCTATACAGAAATTTCACACTATGTGAACTCTTCTCCTTTTGAATGACCCCCTCGAATTGAGGATCATACGTATCGTCGTCATTTAAAAGAACCGTAACATTTTTAAACTTGTTATTACGTAAATCTTCTATACTTTCAACTTTTATCAGTTTCCCGTCTTTAATAATCGCAACTCGATCGCAAAGCTTTTGTACTTCTCCAAGGTAATGAGAAGAGAAAAAAATGGTCGTACCACTTTCTCGCATTCCTTTAAGTAAATCAAAGAAGATGTTTTGCATTAAAGGGTCTAACCCTGAAGTTGGTTCATCCAAGATCAAAAGCTTGGGCTTATGAAGCATCGCTTGAATAATTCCGACCTTCTTCTTATTTCCGAAAGATAAATCCTCAATTTTTCTATTCAAATCTAAGTCAAGTCTCTCCGCAAGTTCCTCAATCCGATTGGTTTGGTTACCTTTATAAAATCCAGCAGAATATTTCAATAACTCTCCTGCTTTTAAATCATCATAATAATGTACCTCAGATGGTAAATACCCTACTTTTTTTCGAATTTCCTTTGATTCCTTTACACTATCATGCCCGAGAATAGAAACGCTTCCAGATGACGGATAAATAAAGTTCATCATCGTACGAATTGTTGTACTTTTTCCGGCACCGTTCGGACCAATAAAGCCGAAGATTTCACCTTCTTTAACTGAAAATGTAATGTCTTCAATCCCACGACTCTTTCCATAAAACTTCGTCAAATGATTAATCTCAATCACACTCACACGGTTCCCTCCTTCATTGACCAGTTGGTCATTTATAAATATTATAAACCCTTATTGACCATATGGTCAATAAGGGTTTTAAAATTAAGGTAAGTACTATAACGAACAAGTGGCATTAAAACAGGAAATCCAATAGGTAAAGTAAAGAAGGTATGGTTTACACTAAAGGAAGAAACCTAGATATTTAGCTGGCATTTTAGAAAAAATGTATAAACGGTTCTTCATCCAGAAAATTTCATCAACTGAAATGAATCCGTTGTCTCAGGAAAATGCCATAGAAAATAATTATTAATGCGATGATAATTACTCCTAACATATTCTGAAACTGCACATTTTAACTTACTTTTACTGTGGTTTTGAAGAAAGAAATGCCGATAATAATTATAACGAAAAAACCATCGTGGTGCCCAATGATTTTGCCACGATTCAAGGTGCAGTCGATGCAGCCGATCCAAGAGATATTATATTAGTAAAAGCAATAGCAACATGGTGAAAGGGAATACCATTAATGAGAATAGTAATGATCGTATTTTGTTATCGAACAGTTCTAACGACAATGATGTTTTCTTTAACCGTGCGTTCGGTAATGGAAATTTAGATATAGAAGATCTCGATGCCAACAATTTCAAAGGGAATAAATGGTGGTATTCCCTTTTATCATGTTTCTCTCTAAATTATTGGTTAAAAAAATTCCAATGTTCACAAAGTTTTGAACCATAAAATTCTTCACTAGCACGCCAGAAGTGTTACATGAATACACTAACTGTATTCGATTGGTTTGGGGGTGTGAAAATTGAGTGAATACCATAAACAAAAATCATCCTGGCTTATATGGATTGCTATTTTCTTGCTTGGAGCATTGTTACTCCTTGGGATAGTCCTAGCGTTAATTTTTGGGTTCGGTTTTAATGAACAACAACCTAACGATAATTTTAGTATGGATATAGCTCTAACATCAAATGATCCATCAAATGTTGTTTATAAAGATGTAGAACCTCAACCTGTTAGCATAACAGCAAATTTCAATTCTCTTGGAGAACAATCTGATGCTTGTGAGGCCAGGATTACCTTGGAAAGTCAAAATGGGGATATTTTTGAAGATATCGAGTTTGTTCCGAATGAGGTAAACCAAGCTGTTACACTGGTGGGTAAAAAAGTGACTCAAATAACCGTAGAAGCTACTGTAGTTGATGCTGATCGTTGTATATTAGATTTAGAAGGTTCTACCGGCACTGACTAAAGTACCTTAGGAGTTACCAATGTAGATGGTTCTGGTGCAAAACATCAAGATGAGGTTTTAATGTAAATTTATTAATCTCTTTTAAGATTATCTTGAATTCGAGTCTCCTGCTATCGGGCGCGATGTTGTAACATCGCGTTTTTATTATGTTTGTATAAATTGTTGTAAGGTTTAAGTGGTTTTGAAATAATTGGTATTAAGCTAAAGGAACAGTTTAGTGAAAGACAAGTTGCTATATAGTTAATTATATCGTATTATAAGATATATTCTTGAATTACGATATAAGGAGGGCAATAATGATTAGAGAAATTGCATTTTTAAATCATCTTTGGACTGACATTTACTACCAATTACGTTATAACCATCAAGAAAAAATTACTCACCAAAGCATACGTATTCTACAAGTTATTCAAAAAGAGGGAGAAGTAGGGATTAAAGAAATTGCGGAAGCCATTCAGGTGTCTCATAACACAGCTTCTGAGCATATTAAACGCTTGTTGAAAAAAAATTATTTATTTAAAATCCGCAGCAGCAAGGATGAGCGTAAGGTTATTCTGAGGCTTTCTGATTTAGGGAATGAAGTATTACACCGTCATTCGAGTCTAGATGAAGAAAAACTGAAACAAGTTCTATTCGAACGAATGAACGATGAAGAAAGGCACCGTATATTAGAGGCATTTACATTATTAAAGGAGCGAGCAAAGGATGTTCACAATCGTTAAGGTTATTATTTCGGCTATTATAATAGGCGTTATTACAGAAATTTCCCGAAGATTTCCTCAACAAGGTGGAATCATTGCTGCCTTACCGATCGTAAGCCTTTTAAGTATTATATGGCTATATACACAGGGGGAACAAATGGACAAATTGAGTAAGTTTGCAATTAGTGTTGTGTGGGGGATTCCTGGAACAGTTGTGATGTTGCTAATCATAGGAGTTTCTCTGAAACATTCCATAAATTTATTTGCTTCATTAGGTATGGGAATCGCAGGGTGGCTAATTTTTTATTTAGCTCAAGACTTGATTGTAAAAAATCTAATTAATTAAAATAGGAACTTTACGAATAAATCCATTTAAACAACAAATGGGGCAGATTGTTTAGTAAGGTATGGAATTATTAGAAAGGGAATGATTCTCTTAGTCATTCGATTAACTACAGGATAATTCATTAACGACCCGAAAATATCTTATATAATAGGTATGATTAGTACAAGTATTATCTTCTATATCAAGAAAAGAGAGTACAATAAAGATGGGAAACAATATAACTAACGAATGGCGTTTCTGAAAACAACCAGAAACGCTTGTTTTGCTATCGAGCAGTATTGTGTAATAAAGGGGGAGTAATGTGCTTTCAAAAATATTTGCTTCTATAATGATGTTAATTAACTTAATCTTTATTGATATCTCGAATTCGAGTCTTCAGCAAATGGGAGCTTTTCTGTAATAGAAAAGCCCCTTTCTTATGAATGGGTGTTATGAAATAAAAAACCTTGTGCAATATAGATAATTTTGAAATAATTATTAGGGATTTTTCTGATACCATGTCTTATTTTACTTTTAAATCATTAAATTAAGAAGCGAAAGGAATATTTACATGTCTGATGCATTTTTTATAGGGGATCTAATGTTTCTTATTGTTCCTATTTTTATTGGTATTATTTTTGTAATAGTTTTCGGTAGTATTATATTTTCAGTTTTTAAAGGGGTTGCTCAGTGGAGAAAAAATGAGCAGTCTCCAAAACTGAGTGTACCAGCGATTGTTAAATCTAAAAGAGAAAATGTTTCCAGAAGGTCAAGTGAACATCGTCACGGCACTTATACAAATTACTTTGTTACTTTCGAGTTCGAAAGTGAGGACCGTTCAGAGTTCCAAATTTCCGGTAAGGAGTACGGTTTACTTTCTGAAAATGACAATGGCATGTTAACCTTTCAAGGGAGCCGATATTTAGGTTTTGAGAGGAAGAAAGTAAGTAATTAAATAGAATATTAAGTAGTAAGTAAATTGACAAAACACTCTTCTCAGTTAAATGAACAACCCTTTTGATGGAGTTGAATCATTTAAGCTTATTGAAATCTGTTTTAACGGTAATGATGGTTGTCTCGAAGTAATAATAGATGAGAATATTTTTATAGAGCAAGAGAGAAAATTCCTTATTCCACATAAGGGCGCAAGAAATGAATAAGGCTCAACTGTCTGAGGTGTATTTTTCTATAATCTCATTAATTTAGAACAGGTTACTTCAAATAATTAATAGGATTAATAGGAAACTTTATATAAGAGTTTTTCGTATAGGTGGGTAAGAAAGAATTATTGATGTGAAGTTATAGTGTTGTGGGATAAACCAAAATGTAATTTTTGTGAAAAAGAAATAAAAGGGGATGACGTTGTTTTTGTGAAAATGCGTTATCCTAAACGAAAAGGTTTCACAGAAATTAAGACATATTTAAGAAATGAAGGTAAATTTATATGTGAGGAATGTTTTAATAGTAAGTTAAATCAATCTTGATAATTCAATCTGTAACTTTAAATATAAGTTACTCGGCAATCGGGCGCTTTTGTGGAATAAGGATTACAATAATGATCAAACTTTTTATAACCTATACTATAACTTCCTAGATAAATACTTTATTCTAAAGCAACAACAGTACCAATTGATATAATAACAATGACCAACAATCTATTTAGTTTGCTGGTCATTGTTATCTCTGAAAAATTAAGTTAATTTGACGGAACCAAGATTTTATATTCTTTTGGAATATGTAAAACTGTTTCATAAAATACGTTTGCATTATATTTATTTGAAATATCTTTTTCAATCTTTTTATATGTTAGATATGGTGTATCAATAGATTCTTTCTTAAAAATAGTTTGAACAGTAATTTCTTTATATTTTCCATCATCATCCAACACTTCCACACTTACCCATGTGGGTTTAGTTAAGGAATCTAGATAAATAGAATAAATCCCTTTATTTTCATTTAATAATTGTGAAAAATCTTTTACATTGTATTTTTGTTCTGGTAGTGAATTAATATAAGGAGTTACATAATTTTCTTCCCATTGATTTTCACTCATTGAAAAATCATATTCTACAATAGTAACAAATAAAAAACTCATTATAGAAAGTATGAAAACGAGAAAAAAACCTCTAATAATAGATCCAAGAAAAGAAAAAGACTTTCTATCTTTTATTAAATGAATAATAAATGAAATTAAAATTATTATACATAATATCTCAGAAATTATCACAATTGGTGCTTCATAAATCTTTTCAAACCCTTTATATACTTCAATTACTTTCTCAATCGTCACTACAAAATCCTCCTGAATTAATATCTATGGGTAAAAAAATAGAATTTACATAAGTTGATAATAATTTGTTTGTTCTCCAATCAAATTATCCAAAGGTATTTTATAATTCCATTCATTTATACCGTTTTATCTGTTTGTTTTTACTCTTTATTTTTTTGGTTTTCTCAGTCTATTCATTTCTTTATTTGCTTGTTCAAAGCCTTTTAGTTATATCTGAACTGGATTTCCCCTTTAAAACTAAGTATTTGATCTGCTCACGATTAGATCATTCACCCATTCAGTAGAATGATGATTTGACATTCAAGGATAGGCGAAAAGATTGGATTGCAGTGTAATCGCTCACAAACGAAGTTTGTACTAGTATGTTCTTAATCACTACGCCCTTAAGGAATAATATCACAGAATGGTTAAAATTTCTCACCATTTCATCTATATTCATCGGTTTAAGGAAGTGGACGAGATAGTTTCTAAAGAGAGGAATGAATAATTTGAAAGTCTTTGATTTTTTTGTTGTGGGTGGTGATCTTTTATGTTCATTAATAATAGATGACATTGGAGGTATTGGTAATATCCTTCTATCTCGAATTCGAGTATTCAACTATTGGATGCGATTGTCCAATAACAAAGGTAGAAAATCATCGAACTTTTTTAAAAAAAATTCACATTAAATCTTGAAGAATCCATTTTGATCAATCTTTTTTCAAAATGGATTCTTTTTATGAGCAATAATAGTAAGGTTTGTGACGTGTTTTTGATCAATCTTAATTTTAAAGAGACACTTTTCTTCCTTTATCAACGATTAGTTACAATTTGTTAAAGAAGCAATTATAGGTATTTTGATTATTGAGCTAGTGCTATTAATTATTGGGTTTGTTGTTGAAAACGTGGCTAGAACTGCTAGCACATATTCCTCCAGTTATTCATTTAGGATAATTTGGAATCTTATTATTAAGTATCGTAACATAGTGGTTTTTTAATATTAATAAGAACAACCTTTCTGATAAACATAATAAAAAATTAGTCAAGTAGAATGGAAAAGCCTAATGATAATATCGTTACGGTAGATTCAAAATGATGAAATCATCTATGAATAGAATAAGGAATATTATATAAAGATAAAATATTACTACAACCTACGTTTTAAGGAGATACAGATAATGAAGAAATGGTTACCATTGATTGTACTCGGAGCAGCTCAATTCCTTATGGTGCTGGATACATCGGTCATGAATGTAGCTATCTCCCAACTTGTAGTAGATTTTAAAACTGATGTAACGCAAATTCAGATAGCCATTACGTTTTACGCTCTTATTATGGCAGCATTTATGATAACAGGTGGTAAGTTAGGTGATGTGTTCGGGAGACGCAAGACATTTGGCATTGGGATGGCTATATATGCCGTTGGTTCCGGAGTTACAGCCATATCACAAACAGTACCAGTACTGATTTTTGGGTGGTCAATATTAGAAGGAATTGGTGCATCTCTTGTACTTCCTGCATTGGCTGCATTGCTCGCGAGTAACTATAAAGGCAGAGACAGGGCGACAGCCTTTGGGCTAGTTGGCGGCATCGCTGGAGTTGGGGTAGCGTTAGGACCAATAGTAGGTGGATGGGTTACGTCGAATTTATCTTGGCGACTTGTCTTTGCCTCTGAGGTGATTATTTCAATTGCCATTCTTCTTGGGTTGAAGTTGATCAATAATGTAGCTAAACAGAATAAGCATCTCGAAATAGACTGGGTAGGAGCGATTCTAAGTGGATTTGGTCTAGGGTTGGTAGTGTATGGTTCCCTTAAGTCAAGTGAATGGGGAATGATATTACCAAGAAATTCACCAGTCGAGCCTTTAGGATTTTCTTTAACACCTTTTGTTGTCTTAATTGGAATGTTAATACTTTATTGGTTTGTGAAATGGCAAAAACGTCGTGAAAGTCGGAATCAGGATCCACTGTTCCATTTAAGGTTATTAGAAAATTCATCACTTAGTAGTGGTCTTGCAATGTCACTTATACAAAACATAATTCTTGCAGGAGTATTTTTTTCCATACCTCTATATTTACAGTTGACCATAGGATTAGATGCTTTTAGTACAGGCCTTCGTGTGTTGCCTATATCCATTACGTTGCTATTGGCCTCAATGACTGGCTCAATATTGGTGAACAGGTATTCGCCTAAACAGATTATCCGAATTTCTTTAGGGATTCTATTATTAGGAATATTTGTACTTCTCTCAACAATAGAACCAACTTTGAAGAGTACTGGGTTTGCGTTAGCAATGGCGCTGTTAGGTGTTGGAATCGGACTAATGGCATCAGTTCTTGGTAACTTAACACAGTCAGCCGTCGGTGATAGGGACAGAAGTGAAGTAGGAGCTTTAGGAAATGCTGGAATGCAACTAGGCACAGCGTTAGGCACAGCAATTATTGGAGCGACTGTCATCAGTAGTCTTGCAAATAGTTTTGCCTCAGAAATAGCAGATGATGAACGCATTTCTACCCATGTTGAACAAGCCATTGAAGTTAGATTAGCTAGTGGTATAACTTTTATCTCTGGAGAACAACTTGAGACAATCCTCAATCAATCTGACGTTGAGGGTGAATTAATTGATGCAATAGTTGACAATTATGTAATTGCTCAATTAGAAGCACTTCGGTTTGCTTTATTTTCAACAGGAATACTTGTCATAGGTGCCTTTTTCATAACATCTAGATTACCTGACAAACCACTATTAACTGAAAGTAGCAATTCTTAGAAGATTGGTTCTAGAACACCCTCGGAAATAGTTCCTTTTTTATTAGTGGATTCAAGTTTCTTGAAATGCTTTTACTTTTATTTTAAACCCACAATAATACTAATTAAAAAAGGGAATATCTCAATTTTTTGAGACATTCCCTTTGATTATTCAGAGTACCACTTACTTTCAATAAAATAAAAGGCTCGTTGATTTGTTGAAATTTACATTTTTTTAAACTAACATTGGATAATATGACTAGTACATTAGAAATTATGTTGAAAATGGACTATCTTAGACGACCTTTAAAGATAACGGATTATAGTAAATAATTTTTTGTTCAACTAACTCAGGCTTAACTAAAGAAAACAATACGTTTTATGTCGATTTCAAATTTTCGGCAATCGTGCGTTAATCTGAAAATTAGGTAAGCGTCATTTTTTATTTTAGGGCCATTTAATTTAACAACGATTATTAAGCTAAGGGGTATTCAAGATCACCCCTTTTATTTTTAAAGTTTTAGTTGTAGAATATTAAAGTGTATTAAAAAATATAATAATTGTTTATGAACTGGAAAATTGTAGCTAGGGTTCCGCTATTTAGGTCAGTGACCGAGGGCTACATCTTTTACATAAGTAAAAGGCACCTATTGACATAAAAGGTCCGAGGGGAAAGGTTCAGCGTATTTGTTATGCGTTGAGATCTTTTCTTTCGGACTTTTTTATTTTTAAGGAGGATTTATTGTATGAAGAGAATTGATGAATTGAAAGCTGGTGTTGCCGTTATCATTTTGAATGAAGAGAATAAAGTTTTGTTGCAGAAAAGAGCTGATGTAGGGCTCTGGGGTATTCCTTCAGGACATATAGAAATAGGAGAAACAGTTTCTGAAGCAGCTATCAGAGAAGTAAAAGAAGAAACCAATTTACGTATAAGAATTAAAAAGCTGATTGGTGTATACTCTGACCCTAATTCACAAGTGTTTGTTTACCCAAATGGTGAAGTAATACATTTTATAACTACCTGTTTCCTTGCTGAAATTACAGGTGGAGAACTTAGATGTAACTCAGATGAATCACTTGAACTTAAATTTTTTGATCAACAAAACCTACCACAAGATTTATTGAAAATGCATCCGCGATGGTTAGAGGATGCGCTTGCTGAAAGAGAAATGGCATTCATTCGTTAAAATCAAGTAAGAGGTAATGTTTAATAAGTTAGTGAATCGTTTTAAAGACATGATTAATTCTAGAAAAGAGCGAGATGATCTAACATCGCCTTTTTATTATGTTAAAGATGTTGTTATAAGAATAGAGTGGTTTTGAAATAATTGGTCTTAAGCAAACGGGCAGGAATTTTGGATAATAGAATTTTTAAAAAATATATTTAATTAAAAATGAAGGATTATTTGAGAATTTTAAACAGCAAGCATGTAATAAGTGGGATATTGATTTCTAGATTTAGCATTAATAGTTGTCTTAATATTCACTTTATCTAATGGTTATTTCATCAGTAGAGAGCTAAATGATATCACTACAAAATGCTATGAGAATGGTGGAACCGTTAAAATGGATATACAGGATTTATCAAAGGGAAAATATTATTTTGAATGTGTTAAAGATTAAATTTATCATATTAACTAATCATTTGTGAATAAAGCTATCCAAAGTTACTGGTGTTTTAGGAAAGAGTATAATAAAAATTATCTCGAATCGAGCCTTCAGCATAAGCATTGTCGAAAATCATGATTGAAAGTGATAGATTTTTTACAAAAACAAGTAGTTAATCTTCAAGAAAAAAAGTCATTTTGATTAATGTATTTTCAAAATGACTTCCTTTTGTTGGTAATAATTTTAAGGTTTGTTGATCGAACTTTATTCCTAACCAACATTTACGACCTTACAGTCATACTCTAATATTATCTTTGTCAATCAAAGAGTTCGTTACATTGATAAAAGCAGAAACCGCTGGAGACATATCGTTCACGCTCGGCAAGGCTAGACCAATAGTTCGGTAACATTCCTCATGTAACGGTACCGTTGATAGTTCATCATGATTGCTTTTTTGTACTACCATTTTAGGAACAATACTTACACCCAAGTTTTTTTGTACCATCTCTATAATTGTCTGATTATCGGAAATCTCGCAAAAGATATTTGGCGAAATATGATTATTCCTCAATAATTTCTTAACCAAAAAATCGCACCCTGCTTTCGGCATAATAAAAGGGTCATTCGCAATTTCCTTCACACTAACCACTTCTTCATTTGCTAATGGGTGGCTTTTAGAAAAAATGACATAAAGATGATCCTCAAATAAAGGAATAAAGTCAAGCTTCTCTGATTCATCCCTATTGAGAAAACTAACATCAATTATATTTTCTACAAGCATCTTTCTAAGCTCCTGGTACCCGCCCTCATAAAATTCAAGGTGAATATGAGGGTAAGCAGAATGAAATTTTTCTATCAATATAGGTAGTAAATAGGCAGACACACTAGGAAACGTACCAATTCTAACAGTTCCAACCTCAAGTCCATTTAACCGACCAGCTTCCTGCTTCATTTTTTCTTGAAGATTGAGTATTTGTCTTGTAAATTCAATGATTACCTTTCCTTCTGATGTTAACGCCACTCCATTTCTTCCCCGTTTTATTAAAGTAAGGTTAAATTCATCTTCTAATCCTCTTATAGCATGACTAATGGCTGATTGTGTTAGCCCAAGCTTATCACCTGCTTTCGTAAAGCTTCCTAAATCAATGACCGCATGAAAAATCTCATATTGAAGCAATGTCATAATAATAAACCTCCTTACATTAATTATATTCATATTAACTATTATAAACATTCATTTGATTAATGAAAAGCTGCGTCATATGATAAAAATGAGGAGGGATTCAAATGAAAAAAAAGAAATGGACTGTTTTGTTCATCGTTCTAATTATAGGAGGATATTTTTATATAACAGAAGAAAGCAAAGAAGAAAATAAGAAAAGTCCCTTTCCCAATAGTCAACTAGTTCCATAATAACGATATAGGAGGACAAAAATGAAAACATTACATTATACGTTAGTCGATGTATTTACAAACAAACCATTTGGTGGTAACCAATTAGCCGTTTTTCATGGTACTACTATGTTAAACGAAGAGACCATGCAAAAAATTGCACGAGAACTAAACTTATCTGAAACTGTTTTTATCCTTCCACCAAATAATAATGATAAGATAGCACGATTAAAAATATTCACGCCGAAAGTAGAACTGCCCATGGCCGGACACCCAACGATTGGAGCAGCGTATGTATTAGCAAAGACCAACATAATAGAAACAATAGAAGGTGAAAACCAATGGATCTTTGAAGAAGGAATTGGGGATGTCCCTGTAACTGTATGGAAGAAGGATGGCCAAATAACGAAAGTTGAAATGGAACAACCTTTACCCAATTTTGGCGATAAATTCGTAGACACCCAAATGGCAGCCAAGCTGTTATCACTTTCTGTTAAGGAATTACACACTACCTTACCTATACAAACAGTTTCATCAGGTGTACCCTTTTTATTTATTCCCGTCTCTTCCATCTCATCCATAAAGAACATTCGCTTTCGTACAGATATATGGGATCAATATTTTAGTACTAACCAAAATACAATGCATATTTTTACTTTTTCATTGGAAACAGAAGCACCGCATTCTTCTGTACACAGCCGAATGTTTGCCCCTGCAATGGGGATAGCCGAGGACCCGGCAACAGGAGCAGCAAGCGGTCCATTAGGAGCCTACTTAGTGAAGTATGGTGCAATTCAGGCGATTGATCAAGAGAACTACTTCATTAGGAGTGAACAAGGGTTTGAAATTCAACGACCAAGTCATATTGATATTTCCATCCATGCCAACCCCGATATAAAGAGAGTTAAAGTAGGTGGAAAATCCGTTATTATCGGTTCGGGACAACTATCTGTTTAAAGAAAATATACACCCTTTCCTTCCATCGCTTTTGTCTTATAAAAAAAGGAGCACTTTTTGCTCCTTTTCTCCAACACAATAATGTACTTTAACCATTTTTTCTCATAATCCTGTAGGCAAAAAACATTAAATAGATTGACGTTTCGTTAACTTATGATTGAATTCATCATTAAAGAACCAACGATAAAACAGCCTAGAAGAATAATATGTGAAGCCAATCGTAATGAAGCTCCAATACCATTTCCACTTTTTATACTCAATTAAGTTCGTATACTTTTCTGCTAACACCTCAACGCTTGTGATCAGGCCTGAGTGAAAAATATAATATAATAATTTAATTCCTTTGCTTTTTATTTCTGGATAATTTACGTTAAAAATAGCACAGAATGCGGGAAAGAAAAAATATTCAAATGAAAAACTAGATTTATTGGCATAAGGAAACAGTCTCACGGGGTATTTAATTAACCTCTTTTCAACAATGAGTAGTCCTAATACCCACGTAATAATTTGTTTAAATAAAAAGGACAAAATCCCATGCTTCATTTTATCTTTAGGAATGTATTTAAATAACAGCACTATGGTAAAGACCCAAAGAAAGAGTAGGACCCCTTTATCCTTTGACATAATTTCACAAACCCCCTAGTTACAATAGAATATCAGGCACGACTATTTTTTAATATGTTCAATATGTTTATAATGAATAAATTGCTACATGACCATTATTTTTTTCATTTACTGAAAAAATATGCAACTATTCGTCCTGTCGATGTATTTCACCTTATTTTAAATAGTCACTCCCTTAAGCAATGAAAAAAAGAGCCTGTCCCTCACCGCTATCTAACATGCAGTGGGAACAAGCTCTCCCTTATTTTCTTACCAGCCCACGTTGATAATAAGGGCTTCAGGATTAGGATGCTCTAGCAATGTACTAAAGTTTCTTACATCATCATAAGCAAATCCGTAAGCTAAACCATCGATACTATAATCATGCCAAAATTTCGCATAGAAATTAGCCGTATCATTTTGATAGAAGGCATTTGCATTACTCCAATTTCCTGGATCATACATTATTCCTCTATTTAAAGCTGCGCAAACTTGTGCCTCAACCACTTTTTCATCTGGAGTTCCCGTGTCCATAGGCCCTGAGCACTCAAGAACTTCAAGTGTTGATGGTTTCCCTTTTATATATAAGTTGTAAGGACCACCGTTTTTAGAAAAGACAAAATCATCGCCTACTACACGACCGCTAAATGACCCAGCTTCTGCTGTGAACGATAATTCATTTGTGCGATAATAATCCCAAACCTCATTCACATATTGGTCAAAGTAATTTTCGTAAATGCCACCTTGTTTAAAGGTTCCTTTACCAGGAGCCACGATTCGATATGGCTCTTCAACTAATGTTTTGAATTCTGTTGGCATTTCATTTTTAAACGCTGCAAAAATCTCATCTCGAGAGTATGTTTCACCTACGATTCTATCATATCCGTCAGAACCAATTAATCTAGTCGTAATTGGGAAACTAAATTGGTCTACTCGAGTAGAGTTTCCATGATATCCCCACTGATCAATCGTAAATTCAATCCATTCAAAATAAATATCTTGGTTCGGGTCAGTTGGATTATTTAAATCTGGGCCAGCAAAACCTACTCTTCCATCAGCTGCCATATTTAACTTAATATACATAGGGCTACCTAAACTAATAAACATTCTTCCAGAATCAATCTCTGGCATAGACGTCCAATCAACTTCACTCATTTTATAAAAATAGTTCGGATAATTCTGTCCGTTTTTCGTTAAATGACCTGGTGCGTCATTATCACTAACAGAACTCGGGATTAACTGACCATTTTTATCTACATGAGCCAGCTGCCCTGTCGCTTTATCATATCCAAGAATTGCCCAATAAATTTCATCATCTGAATATTGTCCACCTGTACCATTTTGTAATTGGAATGTCATGACCCCATTCCCGGTTGGAAAAGATGGAACCTCACCAGGAACAGTCGGTTCTGTCGGTTCTGTTGGTTCTGTCGGGGATGTTACAGAGTCTGTTGTAAACTCAAACCAGTTTAAGTTCCCAATTCCCTCTGCTGTTCCTTTAAATACAAAGTATACATCATGTACACCTGTAACAGTAGAAATGGCAGAAGATTCCGTCACCCATGATTGCCATCCTCCAGTATGCTGAATATCAATCGTTCCAACTAGCAATCCATTTGGGCTATCTAATCTTACCTCCATTACTCCGCCGGCTGATTCGGTAGCGATTCTTGCTTCAATTCCTTTCGCTCCTTCAGTACCGAAATCAAGATTATTGAATACAAGATAATCTCCATTTTCTATCCAGCCCACATTCTGTCCGCCACCCACATCAGTGGTAGATTCCGTTTGAATTCCGCTCATTGAATCATAATCTTCTGCTTGAATTTGAACATACGGATTAATCGTATCCGGAGTAGTTGGTTCTGGTTCTGTTGGTTCTGGTTCTGGTTCAGTTGGCTCTGGAGTTGGTTCTGTTGGCTCCGGAGTTGGTTCTGTTGTATCCCCATGAGCACCAGTAAACGTTGGTGTGTTATAAGCTGGTGTTCCATTATTATAAGTAAACCAATAGCTAATTACATCACCTGAACTTAAGTTAGCTACTTCTTGAGTAAAGGTACTTCCATTTCGGTTCATTCTTACATTTTGCTGAATACCTGAATTTACAGTGTAATGAACGTCAACCCAGGTCGTCTCTACGTTCGAAGTAAACGTTATTTCGGATTTCGTATCAGATATTGTATCCACTGAATGATCGTAATCTGCTGCTGCTGCAATCGTTCCGCTAAACATTGGTGAGATAATCAACGCGAAGACGATCATCATCATTGTTATTCTTTTCATTTGAAACCTCCGAGAAAGTGTTTAGTAAAATCAATATCATTATTGTAATTAGAATTAAATATTGAATAATACCTCCTTTCACTTATATAATACAGCCCATTATTTTTATTAAGGGGGAAATGGACGAAACGTAACAGAACATTAATACTCCTGTAAAAAGAATAGGAAATTTAGGGATAAATAATATACTATACTACTATATCAATGTGGAGTGAGTAAGAATATGGTACTAAAGTTTATCACTGTTTATTTTCATTAATGTCATAAGCCTGATTCAGAATTTAGTTTTCCTAAGTAAACAGATAGTATTTGAGTTATCACTAGTATAAGGATGAGGTTATGTACGAGAAATACGATATTTAAGACTAAAACAAAAATGACCCCAAACTCTTTGTTTAGGGTCAAATGGAATCATCCTTATATGACTGTTCCACTACAAAAACTATACTAATATATAATATATATTAGTCCATTCTAAATTCACTCATACTTTATTATTTTTGAGGGGTCATCATTTTAATAATTCTAACAAGTCAATAACAAAGGGAATTACCTCACCTAAAAATGTTAAAAAAGCAATTGCGATGTTCATATAATTAGCCCCTTTCGCCTTGAATGAATTATTTGAATATTCAAATATATTATAAATATTATATTTTAAAATAACACCTCTTGCAAGGTTTTTTTTGATTATTCTATTAATTTTTCATCAATTCTACTATTTTGACAGAAGCTTACTTCGATTAATAATAGAGGAATAGCATTACAAGTTCCATTACTATCATAAAAATAGCAAATGAGCTTGGACCACCCACACAACCATTATCTTCTTTAAACAGGACATACAAAAAGTGCGCATAAACTTGAGTAAAAGTCTGTTAGTTGTTTTATTTTTCCTGTAAAATTTTGAGTGAAGGTTTCTCAGACGTTAAAATGAGTTGAGCGATTCCTCCAATAAGGAGGAGAAAAGCTGACAAGAGGAACAAGACTCCTCCTCCCCATTCTATTAAAACCAAACCTCCTAGAAACGGGCCTCCCATTCGTGATAAGTCCCAATGAGTTCCATAAATTGAAAAGTAAAGCCCTCGCGCATTAACCGGTGCTATTTCAGAAATATGATTTAAGAAACGATTTAACCCCAAGCTTTCTGCAATGGTCAACAATAGTTGAGTAATCACGAGCAAAGATAGAGAAGTAGAATATCCGTAAGAAATGGCAGCAATAAAATATAAACTATATGAAATGAAGATGATTTTTCTAAAAGAATAGCGATTGCTCCATCTCACGAGAGGAATTTCACATAAAATACTCATCACTGCTTTCACAGAGGCTAAGATTGTCAGAACCATAAGATATTCAGAAAACATGTCTTCTATGTAAATCCTGTAACTCGATTCTGTTTGTGCATAAAAAAAACTAATCGGTAAACTAAATATCATCAGACTAAGGACATAGTGATGTCTTGATATAAAAGTTCTAAGGCTAAATCTCTGTGGTATTTGTTCATTTTCACTCGTATCCACTGGTATTGTTTCGGGAAGCTTGAAATAGACAAGAACTGCATAAATGGCGAGAGTAGATGACTGCAACCCAAACATGAGAGTAGGATCCTGTGTATAGACAAAATACCCTAGCACTGGCCCTAAGGTCATTCCTACCGAAGCGACGGTATTAATAAGAGCGAACACTTCAGACCTTATATTGGCTTCTGTTGAATCTGCAATTTGTGCCCTTTGTGCTGGAATATAAACAGCTCGGCCCAGGCCATTTAAGACATAATACAGGGCGAAAAAAAACACACTCTCTGCAAATATAAACCCAGCCATTGAAATAGACTGTGCCAGTAAACCGAACAAGATGATTTTCTTTCTTCCTAATCGGTCTGTCAGCCCTCCTCCCACTATCGTAAAAAGAACTTCTGCCAGAGGTTGAAGTCCGATGATGATCATCGAAAGTAGAACATTTCCATCCAGTTGCTCGTAAAGATAGAGAAGGAAAAAGGGTGCGAGCATAGACCCAGTAACACTTGTCAGTAACTCTCCATACAAGCGAATCCAGACCACAGCTGGATAACGGTTCAGAATTTGGTGCTTCATATTCATCATTCCTTTCACTACCTTCATTCTATAAAGAAGAGAAAAGATGAAAAAGCGTAGAAATAGAGGTATAATCACTTCATCTTTTAAAGAAAGGAATGTTCTAATGATTATTTTGGAGCATTATCTTCGTTTACATATAGCTTTAGCGAAAGAGAAAAAAGAGAAAGTTTATGAAGTTTCTCTTTCTGAGATTTCAAAAGTGCTGTATTGTACAGCTAGAAATAGCAAAATGACGATCAATAAATGGGAAAAGGAAGGCTGGGTAGAATGGTTGCCTGGAAGAGGGCGGGGCAATAAATCGAGACTGATTTTTTTAAGAGAACCTATTGAGCTTATCTTTGAAGAGTCTAAAAAGCATGTAATAAACGGAAAGCTAGAAACTGCCCAGCAGCTAGTCGATAAATTTAACGTCCACTACCCATCGCTAAGTTCAATTTTTATGCGATGGATTGATACGATGTTCGGATACAAGATAGAGAACAGAGAACAGAAACAACGGGATGTCCTTAGAATGAAATATGATAAACAGCCTTTTTCACCTCTTGATCCGACGCTCGCTACACTTCGCTCGGAATGTCATATTCTTAAACATGTTTGTGATACACTTGTGGATTTTAATGAAGAAACACTAGTTTTTGAGCCTCGCTTAGCCTTTCACTGGGAAGTTAATGAAGCGGGGGATCAATGGACCTTCTATATTCGAAAAGGAGTAAAATTTCATAATGGAAGCAGCTTGACTGCTTACGATATTCAACACAGCATCCTCCGCTTTCAGGAAATAGAGGACAGCCCGTTTCAGTGGATGCTAGTGGGGCTGAAAGAGGCGAAGGTTATTGACCCTCATTGTATTACGCTGATTCTCGATAAGCCAAACTTTCTTTTACTGGATATTTTGAGTGATGAACACTTATCAATTGTAAGCAGAAGTAGTGCCATAAATTCTTATGCTGAGCAATTAATTGGAACGGGTCCGTTTAAGTTGAAAAAAAATGATGGATCGATGTTAGTGCTCGAAGCAAATGAGAACTATTTCAGAGAAAGGCCGTTTTTAGATTCCGTGGAAATATGGAACGTACCAGAAGAAAATGGAGACAGAACTCCCGTAAAAAACGAAATAAAATTTGGATATAGCCGATACAGCACGGACAACCAAGTGGGAAGAAGTAGACCGCAAACATTAATTCGATTAGAGAAAAATGTCCAATTTCTTTCACTAAACAGGAAGAAAAACGGACCGATGAGAGACCCCTTCCTTCAACAAGCTATTCGAATGATTGCAAACTCTTCCTTACTTGTGGAAGAACTCGGTGAATTCCGGCAAGAAAATGCTACGTCCTTTTTACAACCCAAGCTATGTTTCGTTCGAGAAGACCCCAAGGTGTTACTAGAACAAAGTGTTTATAACGGAGAGGAGCTGCATCTATACAGCTTTCAAGACCGTGATCATGTAGAAGATGCACACTGGTTAAAAGACAAATTCGAAAATTACGGAATCAATGTAACGAATCATTTCGTTCCAGCAGAGATATTGCTGAAAAGAGAGACGATGGAGAAAGCAGATATCGTTCATGACAGCGCAACATTGACAGAGCAAGAAGAAGTAAGTTTTTTACAATTTTTACTGACAGAGAACAGCCCGGTCTATCACCATCTTAACCAAAAATTAAAAAGGATGGTTTTCCAAAAAGTTAGTGAGCTAAAAGGAAAGACTGACCGAAAAGAAAGGATGGGTATGCTTCAATCTATAGAGAAAATGTTACTAGATGCATGCCAAGTAGTGCCTTTATATAAAAACCTATCTGAACTACATAGCGATGAAAAAATCCAGCATGCTCTCATCAACTCACAAGGTTGGGTCGATTTTTACCGTATCTGGTTTAAAGAAACTACCACCAGTGTATCGTAACGGAATCTCTTTTAAGATGGATTCAGATAATAACGAATAGTAAGGTTAGAAAAAACAAGAAAACGATAAGCACAGCTTTACACTCCCTCGTCATAAGGAGCTCACGAAGGAAAACCTTTACTGTATGAATGAGCTTAACGAAGGAAGAAACCTTTCATTTTCTAAAGCCAACTGACTCGTCAGTATGACGAGTCTCCTTGGACTTCTCCTCTATTCATGATTCCCTTCCATGATGGTCAACCATAGAGCTCTCTACTAAATAAAACTTTATTCTTTGTGTAGCGCAGTATTCAATTCATTACCATGGAAAAGCCTATTGACTTTCTTGCTACGTCTCTATCATCAAATGGAAATTTAGTCCCATTTATTAGTTGATAGGTTTCACTCCCCTTACCTGCAATAAGAATAACATCATTCGGAGCAGCCATTGAGATTGCTTGTTGAATTGCATCTTCTCTATTCACAACAAGCTGATAATTTGTCACATTAGATTTAGCTATTCCTTTTTCAATATCTCTTACTATTTTTTCAGGATCCTCTGTACGAGGATTATCGGAAGTCACAATAACCACATCACTGTAATTTCCTGCTATTTCTCCCATTAGTGGTCGCTTAGACACATCTCTATCCCCTCCGCAGCCAAATACAGTAATAATGTTACGTTGGCAAAACTCGCTGATTGATTGTAAAACATTTTCTAGCGCGTCAGGTGTATGTGCATAATCGACTAATACAAGAAAATCTTGTCCTTCATCTACCGCTTCCATCCGGCCCCCAATAGGCCTCATGTCATATAGACTATCCCTTATATTTTCAAGCGATATATCTTCAATCAGTGCCGCAGCAATTCCTGCTAAAGCATTATATACATTAAAACGACCTACTATTTGAAGACTTATTTCTATTTCTCCTTTAAAGGATACAAGTTTAAATTCGACACCATTTAACGTCATCACTATATCCTTAGCCATGACATCCGCTTCATTATCGATTCCATAAGTAATGATCTCTACGGTCGTTTGTTTTTTGAAAAAGTCAAATGATGGATCATCTGCATTTAACACGGCAAACTTCGATTCGTTTGGCTGATACGTATGGCCGAGTCGTGAAAAGAATAACCCCTTTGTTTCTCTATACTTTTCAACAGTCCCATGATAATCTAAGTGATCTTGAGTTAGGTTGGTAAATACAGCTGTACGAAAATGGCACCCTGACACTCTCCCCATATCTAACCCTTGAGAAGTTACTTCCATCATACAATAATCGGTTTGGCATTCCTTCATTGTTCGTAAATTCTTTTGAAGAGTTGGTGGTTCTTGAGTATTGATATCTGTTGAATACCAATTGTGGTTAATTTTCACACCTGTATTACCCATTAAACCGGTTTTAAAGTCGTTATCAGCTAATATCTTCTCAATAATATATGAGGTAGTCGTTTTACCGTTTGTTCCTGTGATTCCTATTAATCGCATCGCTTTTGAAGGGTGGTCATAATAATGGGATGCTATCATAGCCATCGCTTTTCTAGCATCCTTCACCACAATCTTAGGTACATCTATTGGTACATCACGCTCTACGATTAAAGCAACTGCCCCCTTTTTGACCGCATCTGCTGCATAGAGATGTCGATCTTCAAGAAAGCCTTCAATTGCTGGTACACAAATAAATAAATCCCCTTTTTCTATTTTCCTTGAGTCCATTTGGATTCCCTTAATTTTTATTTCCATATTCCCGATTGTCCTTTTAACCATAAAAAGGTCTGCAATTTGTTTTAGCTTCAAGAAAAACAGCCTCCCCCTGCTAATTTCTTTTAAATTCTACCTACATTTTCCTTTTAATAGCCTGTTTATCATAGGACAAGAATGTGTCAAGAAAATGTCAAATTAACCATTTACTTATAGAATAGTTGATTAATGCCGCCCTTTATAATAGATGTTTTCACAATTATAACAAAATACCCATACTTTGGATGGGTATTTTTAAATATAAATAGACATTAAACAACAAAGTGTTAATTCCATTCCCTTCACTTTTATCAGTAGGAAAGACTCTTGATTTTTATTCATTAAAAATAACAAATATCGTAAACGTATAAGGTTCTGGTGCAAAAACTGAGATAACTCTCAAAAACTTGGAAATACTAATACTATTAATCTAAAAAGGTAAGTAAATGATTGGTATGAAAATCAATATAAATGGAAACATTAATAGCCTGATATGATCACTTTATCGGTCAGATGGTACTTGCGGTACAATAATAGCTTTCGAGATCTAGTAGATATGATGGAGGAGCGAAGTTTATGGATGGCTCAAACGACTACATCAATATGACCCAAAGGAACATGAATGTACCTATCGTGCAGTTGATTGAACAGGGAATACGATTGATTTTTCCTAAATGCATCAAAAGATAAACAAGCAGCCAAGTGCTTTATTAAAAAAGCCTTGGCTGCTTGTCATGTTGGTGAACCTCGTGTGATTACAGTCGATCAAAATTCGGCTTACCCTGTAGCAATTCAAGAGTTAAAAGAAGGAGGGACGATGCCAAAAGGCATTCCGATCCGACAAATAAAGTACCTCAACAATATCGTAGAACAAGATCACCGTTTTTATCAAATAACGAGTACATTCTATGTGAGATTTAAGTCGTTATAAACAGCCATTTCAATATTGAGAGAATTTGAGAGACAATGCATAGGTTATAAAAAGAACAACTTGGCTCAAAGGTGAAGTCTCCCTCCATAGCTTGTATGGAATCGTAGCATAAATGAGCAATCAACCTGAAAGTGCACTCTATTAATCTACCCATTTTTTACATATCAACTTCTAATATTAAAGATAATTTACTTATAACCTCGGATCAACCGGATCCGACTCCATTGCTAGCGTTCCAAGCACACACTCATGTACTCTTTCAATAGATTCTCCTCGAACAAACCTTCGAATACCTTCTATTCCTAGTGAAAATTCCTTAAGTGCTAGCTTTTGCTTCTTTGAAACGTTTCTCTTTTTTAATCGGTTTAAATTTTCTGGTAGTAAATAATCCATACCATAAATAATGTTTAAGTACTTTCGACCTCTAACCTTAATGGCAGGCTGTAGGAGCTTACCACCATTCGATTTCGATATAAATGTTTCTGGTTTAATAACGATACCTTCATGGCCGTCACTTGTAATTGTTTCCCACCAATTAATTGCCGCGTCTTCACTCGATGAATCATCAATAACCATAAATTCTGTTTCTACAAAAAGGTCTACCATTCTCGCAAATTCTCGATTCATTTCCATATGCCATGTATGTGGCTTATTAAAGAACGTTTCATTACTATGTGCTAGTACATGGAATGGGGCAATCTGAATTTGGTTAATATCTTCTATCTCCCAACAGTACTTTTGAAAAACTTCTTTAAATATATGGGCATTATTTAGTTTTTCATCATATTCAGCAAACCACGCTTCTAAGTCTTTATTATTATTTATAGATTTTTCTAGCTTGCTTTTAATCATAGTTCGATCTAGGCTTGCATTTTCAGACACGTGAGCATATTGTTTACTAATTAATTCTTTAGCTTTTAGATTCCAAGGCATTATCTCAGCATCTAACAGTACATAATCAGTTTCATACTTTTGAAAATAATTATGGTGGTTTAATCCGTCGTTCAGCCTCTTTAGGATATCGCTTTCTACTTCATCATGAAAGAATCGTCTTCCTGATCTTGTATATATAACACCCAATGTTTCACGTCCGACGTACTTTAAACCAGATTTCTTAGAGTTAAATAGCATCAATATTCCTCTACTACCCATGTGCTTCTTTTCAGCAACCATTTTCTCAACACCCATCCTTCGATAATATTCAATGACTTCCTTGGGATGTTCAAGATAATCTTTTAAAGCAGAAGGCTGAGGAGTAGGGCTCATTGTTGGTGGAATATAAACAAGCTCTTCAATCGGAACAGTATAATGAGATACTGTATCGATTGATGGAATTGCATATTCTTTAGGAATGTGAATTTTCGCTAAGTCCTCGGTTAAAACGGAGTAACCATTAATGAACTTGGAAATATTCGGGGGATCTAATCGTTTTTTCTCCAGCTCTTTTAATGGATTACTAGCAGCTCCTGAGTAATTTTTTTTAGCTTTAACAGAAACAAATTCCTTTTCTGGGTAGCGTAAGGCTGTTAACTCACCACCAAAAACTACACCTTGATCAATATTAATTGTATTGTTACTAATAAGTGGCTTAGGTTTTGGATCATGTCCCCAAACGATTAGTGTGTTAGTTTTATGATGAATTGACCAATCTTTTCTAATTGGCTTACCATCACTATCAATACCACCGGTATCTCCATAGCGACAATAATCACTCACTTCATAAGATTGTTTCCCAATAAATTCGTCTTTAATTCCTGCATGGGCACAAACCAATAATGGTATATCATTATTGGTCAATACATAGTGAGAGGGTGCACGAAGAAGAAATTTCTTTAATTCCTTTTTTAATTCTATAGTAGGTGCTTCACCATATTGTTCTTGGAATTGTTTCATTTCTTCTTCTACAAGTTCGTCACCATGGCTTAAAGTAACTTTCCTACCGTCTAGCCATCTAGCTATTTTCCAGCCGTGATTACTATCTATCATATATGCGAGGTCATGCTTAACGTGCCTCAAGAAGAATTGCATCGTTTCTAACGATTTTGGTCCTCTACTCATGATATCTCCAAGAGACAAAAACTTTCTACCTTCTGGATGGATATAAAAATTATCTTGGTTTTGTTCGTATCCCAATTCCTCAAGAATTTCAATCATTTCATCAAAGCAACCATGTACATCGCCGATGATATCTATTCCTTTACCAACATCTAACTCAATAGGGTTTTTACTATGTCTTTTTAATACCATTTCATCAGAATGACGGATGAAATATGTTGCATGGTAACCTTCTTTTTTAATAAAGCGTTTCTCTCTTTTAAAGACTTGATATTGTTGCTTGATTCTCCTTTTTCCTCTTGGGTTCTCACGCATTTCGTCTCTTTCAAGTAAGATATTTTGATCAACATCTAATATGATTGCTACAATTGGTACATGATTGTTTTTAGCCATTGTGATATACCTTTTACGGTCATCAGGATGTAAATGCGTTGCATCAACAATCGTTAACTTGTTCAGCCTACACCTTGTTTCAATTAATGAGTCCATTAATGAAAAGGCTTCCCTTGATATCTTTTGATATTGGTCATAGAGAGAATCTGATTCATCATTTGACCGTTGCTTCCAATCTATAAATTCAATATCACTTACTAACACTCTAAAATCATCTGAACTAACCACTTCGGAAGAAAGCAGTTGTTCCTTTTTCACTAAGTTTTTTAAAACAGTCGATTTACCACTATTAGATGGTCCAACTAGTAGAACGATTCCAGCGTAAGGTACGACAACTTCCATTGTTATCTCTCCTTTTTCGTAAATAAACACATTTGGGTTGGGTATCCATAGTGTTCATGTTCTTTTCCAATACCATCAAACGTCAACTCATACTTTCCATCTTCATTTTGCTGATTACACCAGTTATAAAACTCTTCTCTAGTCCATTCAAAACGGTGATCAGGATGTCGATACCCTTCAGCCATATCATAAACTTGATTATATTCCTGGTTAGGTGTAGTAATAATTAGATTACCAGGGTGATAGTCATTTAAAATCGTCTTCATAATTTTAGGTAATCGATTCTCATCAATATGTTCAATTACTTCGCACAAAATCATAACATCTTTATGCTTTAATCTTTCATCATAATAGAAAAGCGAACCCATGATTGTTGTAGGCAAAAGGAAGCCTTCCTTTTGATTAGCTTTCTCAAATCGTTTTAAAGCTTTAAGGGTTGCAGACTCTGATGGTTCAACTGCCAATATTTCTTTTATACCACTTACAAAACCTAGTCTATTAGATAACTTACCTTCTCCCGAACCAAAGTCAACAATACTTTCTCTTTTCGCCAAATTATTAATATAATGTATGATTTTCTCATACCTTAAATCGTTTAACCGTACGTTAATATTATCTTTTTTACTTTTTTTCGTACCCCCATTGTCCTTTTCATATTCTACCAAGCTATAAACCTCCTTGAAACGAAGTGCTTTCTGTAGAATAAATTCTCTCTTAGGGTGATGATCTAACCACCCTTCACCATACCTTTCAACCTTTTCGATCTCTTTTTGATCTATATAATAGTGCTTATAATTATCTAGTACCGGAATCAATACAAAAAGCTGCCTTAAACCATATTGAAGCGTTGTCAAACCTTCTATAGTAATATATCTAGCTGAACTTTTTGATTTTAAATTTAAGTTATAGTCAGCATCACCATAAGCAATAGTCACCTCATACCCTAAAGGCTCAAATAAATCTAAAATTTGTTTATCGGATAGATTTGATGCTAGTGGACCAAACTCGAACTTGAATGGAAAAGCATGACTAACCCACGAAGCATATTCTTCTTTTGGTTTTCCGTTTAGCGCTGTCCCTAAAGCCGATCTAAGAAAAGTACAAAAAATACTACTTACTACAAATTCCCTATCATTAATATAAGAGGTAATGTCATACTTCTCGGAGCTGTTCCTTGAAAGTTCAATCGGATCTGGTGTAACAAAGAAAGTCACTTCTACCTCTTCTTCAGTAAATTTACTATAAAACATTCTTACTAAATGACCGTTCTGGTTTCTTTCATATATATTATTTGGGTTTTTGGCTAATAGAAATGAAATTACCTCAACATCTTTACCTGATGCTTGGATCGTTAGTTGCATATTATCACTTCTTTCATCTTTTATTTCTTTAACTAAACTATATTAAGTGTATCTTACCATAGAGGGTTCTAGTGAAAATTCTGTAATAAATCTCAAAAAACTTGAATATACAGATATTATAAATTTTAAAAGGGACGTTATTAGAATGGAAAGTACAAACTTAGCTTTATCTAGTAGATATGATGAAGAATCGAGGATATCAAGCGTTTAAGCCTTAACGAAATCAGTTGGTACTTAGGTTTGCGAAATTTGAATACAAAAAAGATTAACCTTATTTGGCTAATCTTTTTGGACCCTATTAATCTTCTTTTCATTTGTTCTTAATTGTATCTACTTTTCTTTAATTTTGGTTTACTTTCTGCATATGCATAAAACCCTTCTTCAAGAAGTTGAGGTTTTTCTTTCTTCGCCACTAATGCCCTTACATTTAGTAATTCAATAAATTCTTCTTCAATCGTATTGGAAGTTGTTTTCTTTCCGTCTTGATTCGAAGAATCATGAGATGAAATCCAATATTTATCACATATAAAAACTCTTTTGCTCCCATTCTTTTAAGAAGGGACAATAACGTTTCAGAATTGAAAAGGAAAAACAATCATTAATTAGGCTTTTCATTCATTACGCTCTTTGTCTCATTGCTGTTTGGATCAATTGTCTTAATTTTCTTTATAAAGTAGTAATGTTTGTAGAAGGCAACCAATAACAAAATGACTTTAACTAGAGGGATATCCACATAAAATATAGACATCAAAATAAAAAAATCTGCAATCACATTTATTCTGATTTTTTCTTTTAAGGTCATCCCTTTTTTCTGAAGAAATGCTAAAACGTATTTTTGATATATTGAAGTGCCTTTAAACCACTTATCAATTCGCTTAGAACTTTTTGCAAAACAAAAAGCGGCAAATAAGTAAAATGGACCACCTGGCAAAACAGGGAGAATCGTCCCTGCAACCCCGATTACAAGAGATATGAATCCAAGTATAAAAAACAGAACACTTTTTATTTTTTTAATTGTCATCACCTTATATTTTCTCGATGTAATATTACTTCATTACATTTCTTTTATTATCTAAATTATACTACAAGATGCTAGAAATGTAATAAAATCAAGATTTCAAAAAAGTAAATGCGGATGGCTTTTATACCCAACTTCCTTTTGCTTCATATCATTTTTCAAACATCTTTTTTCTTCTCTTACAAAGTCTTAGTCATTTTTATAAAGGCAACTGGATGTCCACAAAAGTCTCCCTCTATTTCTTCTATAGGTTTAAACCCTTCTTTTTCATAAAAAGAAAGATTCGGGTTTCCTTTATAAACTATAAGTGAAATAGATGTTGGATTGTCGTAGTGATTAATCCCAGTATGATATAGTTTTTTCCCAATGCCTTTTCCTTGTTGACTCGGATGTACGTAAATAGATTCTAGATAAATCTCACTTTTATTTTCATTTGAAAAGAATGCATATCCCTTCATTTCTCCAGCTTCTTCAGCTACTAGCATCACCGAGGTCTTAAATCGTTTTTTCATATTTTCTTTCGAATAAGCCTCTTTTAATGTTTTTTCTTGAATGTCGATAGGAATAAATGAGCTATATGTATCTTTCCAAGTAAAGGTGGCTATATCCTTTACACTTTCAATATCAGATTCTTCCATCTTTCTAATTTCCAAAATAAAACCCCCTAGTAAAATTTGTTCCACCAATTCCCCCATTTTTTCAATTTCACATGTCACTTAAACATATTGAAATCTAATAGGTCGCTATATAATAAGTTAACAATCTATTTGTTTCCACCGATCGGTACACCCTCCTGAAGCCTTCCTGATTATAGCAATGTTGTTTTTAGCAGGTCAAGAATGCAAAAACTTATACGGATACGGTGTTTTATAAATTCATAGGGAAAAATGAATGAAGACATAAGCAGGAAAGGGAATGACGAAGAGGTACTTCTTATATATTAACTCTATAAAATTGCTTTTTACTATTTTTTCTTAAACATAATACTTGACCACACCTTTAAAGAGAGTGTAATATGTTCTCAAAGATAAATAATAATAATAATTAAATAATAATAATTATCAATAGTGGTTTTTTATTTAATTTAACTATCGATATTCAAAATCTATTGTTTTATTATTTCGCTACTCTATTATTTTTTGCACTTTTAGTTAGTTTGTACTAACTATTGAAACTGTTGTTTTTTTGATTAATTGTGGGGGGTGGTCATTATGTAAGGGCATGTTTTTAATACTAGAAATTCAATTTATATAATATTACTTAGGAGGAGTTATTGTGAAAAAGACAAAATTTAAAAAAGTTCTCGTAGCAGCTGGTATTTCTTCGACATTACTTGTAAGTAGTTTCCCTGCTATTTCATCCATTAATGTAAGCGCTCAAACTTTTGAGCTGTCAGAGCAAGATACATATTACGATGAAGGAAATAATCCGACGATTGCAGTTAATGAAGAAGGAAGAGTGTTCGAAGCTCATGAGGCCGTTACGATTAACTTTGGTAACGGTACGGTATATTACAATTTAGGAAAAATGAATGGGTCAAAAATCACATGGGATAAAGGAAATGATAATGGAACGAGAATATATATAGCAGAAGGAGTATCCATTACAGACCTCAATCATCTTGAAGCTCTTTGGCTTGATAATGAAACAATCTTTTTAACGGGAACTACTGAGAATACTAGTGACTTGAGATACTATATTTTAAAAGTTGAAGAGGATGAAGTTAAGGTAAAATCTAGTGGAAAGATTGATGTACCTAATCAAAGTGATATAGGGGTACTAACGACAGATGCTCCTATCAAGACAATTGCCATGGATGAAAACGGAGATCTAATTAAATTCTTTATAAATGAAGAAGACCAAGATATCCATTTTGTTGTGGGAACTCCTGATTATAATACTTCAGGCGATATCATTGATGTAAATTGGGGATCACCCATTGCGACAAACAATCCAAGGGGTGAGAATGATACCGTAGGTTCTTTCGCACTTGGGAAAGACGGAACGATTGTTGCAGTCCATAATCGAATGAATAAAGACTGGGACGGAAAGACAAGATTAAACGGTCAAGCATTCATGAGTATCGGTAAAATTGATCAATATAATAGAGTTACATGGTACGAAAAAAACAAGAAATATGATGATAATTCACTTAATCCTGCAATCGCCATTTCAGGGAATAAGCTATATGAAACGTATTCAAATGCAAGAGTACTGACAGACGTGGATAGGGATTATCAATTAAAACTCCGAGAATGGATAATAGGGAATGATAGTAAGGGTGGTACAGCCCTTCACTTAAATGAAGATAAGGGCTTCTTTAACGAGGGAAAACAGATCGCTTTAACTGCGCTTGATGGATACTTAGTAGAATCGCATGCTTACGGTAGTGAATATGGAGATGATTTATTCTACAGTGTAACGGAAGCAGAAGAAAATATTAGTATTGATGATTTTAAAACAACAGGAGTAACGAAAATGCCTATAGATGAGACCGTCTACGGGGCACCGGCCTATCAATTAACGGCTGATCGGGAAGATAAAACAGATTATCTAAATTATACAGTGAACGGGAACTTCCAAGGAACCACACAAACGTTTAGCGTTTGGTTAAAGGCTGATCAAGAACAAACGGCCACATTACGATTCAGAAGTGACCTTAAGGATTTATTATATGAGCCAGATGATCACCAAGTAGATATTCAAGTGACGGACGAATGGAAGGAATATGAGATTACGGTTCCATTCCAACTCGATAGTGAATTTATGAGAGCGACCATCTATCCTGCAGGAAGGGAGAGCGGAACAGGGTCAATTTATGCAGCGAACCCTCAAATAATAGATGGAGGTACTATTTACACTACTAATCAAGCGAATGCTGCGAATATTTATGAAGTCGATAATGTCGGTGACGTAATGAAATTTGCTTATTATCTTAATCTTAACTCTAGTACAGGTGAAACAGCTTCCCTTCGTCGTGAAAAGCTATACCCAAATGGAAACTGGGGATATACAGATTATAATATAACTGACTCAGGCGTATGGGAGAAACAATCCGATTGGGACACCCTTTATCGAATGAAGATTACGGTGACCAATTCAATGAATCTCGTTTCTTATGTCACACCAGAAAAATATTACTATATGCCAAAACCAATCGAAATTGGGGATGTCCTCAATAGTGATAACCAAATGATTGTGAAATTAAAAAATAACGTGGATCAATTAGGTGCCCAAGGTGAAACAGCCTATTTACGACGAGAGAAGTTATATCCAGATGGCAGCTGGGGGTACACAGATTGGAAGCTTTCAGAAGATAATTGGAAGACTTCGAATATATGGTCAAAAGAATCAGACTATGACACAGAATATCGTATGAAATTAGTATTGAAAAAGGGTATTGCTCAGGATCAAATTACGTATGAATCAGACTATGTTTATTACACTATGCCTGCTGAATAAAGCTATGTGTACGGTTGGATGAAAGAAACGTGATTCTACCGTAGATAACCCCCACTTTCACCGATTATTATGAAAGTGGGGGTTATCACATTCTTCAGGCTACAATTCCTAGGTGCAAGCTGAATAAGGTTTTTCCATTGGATAGCTTTATTAGCTTGGGGCATACAAGCTCTCAATAATATCCTGGTTTTCTTAAACTAAGACTTTTGTTAGCACAATATTAATATGGTTTACTTTTTCCTACCAATATAGAGTAGATGACTTGAAATTCCAAGAATATAAGGGTAGTCCATTTTGAAGGACAATTTAAGAAATTCCAAATTCCCCCTCCAAAGCTGAACTACTAACTATTTTTTATATGGTATTCTCTTTTTTATTTAGGTGGTAAAGAATTTACTAGAACCGAATATGTGCCTTCAAATATTGCTGAAATATAGCAATTCAAATTCCTACCTATAGTTAAACTTAATATTGTATGGATCCATCGTCTATACCTACAAAGATTATTCTTGATATGGCTGTTTACGAACTAATTGCATAAAGAACTCTGGGTTGTTAATTGGTTCAAAACCATATTTAACATACAACGAGTGAGCATCTTTTGTCGCTAGCATAAATCTACGAACGCTTGTCAATTCTTGATGATTAATCATAATGTCCATTAGCCATTTAGCTAAACCTTGCTTTTGAAAGTTTGGTAATATGAACACATCACATAGGTAAGCGAAAGATGAGAAATCTGAAATGACTCTGGCAAAGCCAATTTGTACGGACCCTTCTTGCCCAACTTCCCCTTTATACACCCCAAAGCATAAAGAACTATTTTTGATTGATTTTTTTACGTTCTCCATTGGTATACCTTTTGACCAGTATGCTTCTTCACTTAAATAACTATGAATCACATTTATATCTAAATAATCTTTATTCGTACATATAGAAAACTCTTTATTCCTCCACAAATCCATATTAATCCCTCCTATGAAAGTGATGGTTAATTTTTATTTTACTTAATTATCATATTCCAAAATATATTAATAATTATAAAGAATCTTTGATTTTATGGAGTTGAATATATTTAAAAAGAATAATATAAACCATAGAAACAAATCATGAAATAAATATATTGCTTAATGTAAAGTGGACAGTGTTGGAAACTTGACCAAACTCTATCATGTACCTTCATCCCACTCCTACCGAAGTAAACAGCCGCGTTAAGAGGAATACTCTAATTACTTTATTCTTGTGAACATGATAAAGAACATTGTCTAATAATATTGTTTGAATGGCTGATTGTACCCACTACCTACAATGATGCAACAACTATTTTAACCCTGCCTTAACATGATGACGGAGTTAAACGTTTTAAAGGATCAGACTATTATTCTATGGATATATTCAAAATATCCAAGTTTCGAGACTACACCCATTTTTACCAAAACGAGACTTTTTGTGAAAACACATTTCTTTCCTCAAAATCACTAGTAAAAAAAATCGTAGGAATAAAAAACCTACGATTTTTTTCATGTGAACTATTATCTTTCTATAAGCTCTGTTCCCCATACGTATACAGAGTTTGTTGCTCCATTATTGTAAGCACTTGGCCATAATACAGCAGTTACACCATCATTAGTTGAAAAGGGTTGATCAGATGTTACAGAGAAATATTTCCAATCTGTTGTGACATCAACTTTGATACCCGTTGATTCTGTATTGTGGCGATTTTGAATCTTTATCTGAGCTTGATGAGGCTCATCAGCTTTCATCCATACGCCAAATGTATATGTCTTTCCATCCGAATCAATATCTACAAACTGTTGTATCCTACCGTTAAGCTCTGTTTGTGTTAATTTTTGTGAAGGTGTCCCATTAGGTGCAGTGAGTGAACCATCATCAATAGTGATTCCGCTATTTTGCCAATCAGTATCTGAAAAGCGACTATAGTATTTTTCATCTGCACTATCGCTTACGTTCTCAACAACATCTTCGTTTAGTTTTAACGGGTTGCTATTTTTAAATCCATAATATATGTTTTGGTTTGAATCTGAATACATAGCCATGGCTATATCCCTAGTACCAAATTCTATGTCGGATAATCGTTCACCTTTTTTATCCCAATCCAATGTCCCTTGACTATAGTGACCAATCGCATAAGAATAAGAATCAATTGTGTTATAAAATACAGCAATGTTTCCACTGCGATCGATATCTACAATAGGGTCCCAACCTTTATCAAGCTCGATTGGTTTGAATGTACCGTCTTCAGTGGTATTGTCCCATTCAATTGCATCATCTTGAAGTTGACCCGTGTTATAGTAGACCTTCCCATCGTTATGCATAGTAGCAACCACGTGACCATCATCATTTACAGCAATACTCGGCTGATTACCTGTAGTATACACTGTACCTGTTTGCTCTTTATCTACGTCTACATTTTTCCATATAATGGTTTCATATTCAATATCTGAATTATCTAATCTCGTAAATAGTTCAGGTACTTTACTAGTTAAGGTTGAACCCGTTGCATAGATTGTTGCGTCTTCTTCCACGTAATCATTAATGTCAGAATATAGCTTAAGACCCGTAGGGTATAAAATAATCTCTAGAAATTCACCATCCTTAGCAAAATAACCCGTTACGCTATACTCTTTCCATTGATTTGTTATATTTACTGTTTTTTCGGCTTCTTGTCTATCTAAGTAAAATGAATCTATTAACTTTAATGTAACAGGCTGCGATTCGCCATCCTCTAAGTCTCCATCTTTTAACCAAACGGAATACGTGTATTCTTGCCCCTTTGGATTAATGTTTAATATTCTATTAATATTCTTCGCTGTAGGTTCAAAGGCTTTTTCTGTTGCTATTTCATAAACACGATCACCAGTCGGAGAATCCTGATCTGAAGCTTCACTTATCTTCGCATAAGATGTTCTAAATTTATCTAAATCCGGCATCGTTTCCCTTAACTGCGCTGCTGCTGCATAAACATAGCCAGCCTCTGAGCTTTCTTTTCCTTTTGGATATAGGAATACCCTAAGATCATCGCTTCCCTGATTAAAGTACTTCGAAACGCTATATTCCTGCCATTCATTTGTAACATTAAACGTTTGCTCGACTACATTGACAGACTCTTTATCTCTCAATCTAAGCGTTACAGGCTGTGTCTCGCCATTAGGTACATCTGCCTTTAAATAAACGGAGTACGTAAATTCGCGAGAATTTATCGCATTACCTACTGTTGGTTTATTAAGATAATCTAATATTGAGTCTTCGCTTACTACTTGTCTAATATTTTGTTTCGTTGTCGTACCATCTACTTCTAATTTATATACACCTCTACCAAATAACCATTCATCTGTTGGTACAATATCTGTAGCATTCGATGCTGTAAATTGATCAATAGATGGAAGCAAATTATTGAAAGCATTGTAGAAAGATTGTTCGATCGATTTCTGGTATTGATTAATCTCATCTTTTAATTTTTCTACATGATCGGGATTGGCATAATTCGAATCTTTGTCTATTATAACAGTCCCAATAAATCCATCTGTATTCCAGCTAAACGGCATCACGTCATCTGTGAATAATTGATTTTCCACTGCGCTTTTAACGCCAAAGACAACATTCTTCCCATTCGGATCTGGATTCCCGTTGGCATCTAAATCTTTTATGACTGGCAATGGAACTTGTGATATATTACGGGTAATTCCACTAATATATTCCTCATCCGTATCGTTTGAAGTAAATAAGTCAATTCCCAATGTTTCCGTTTGTAGATACTCTCCTATGCTATAACTGATGTTATCTTTTCCATCATTATGAGTTTCCACTACAGTTCCATCACTCATGATATCTACATAGGTTTCTGTTCCTTTTCCAAAAACAGTATACATGGACATAAACGCATCTGATCGCGGTTTATTCCATTTAATTACTTTCTTACCATCACTCTCAATAATATGACCGATATTGTAAACAAGGTCATCCACACCTTCGATATGCGTTTCAATAATCGCTTTATCATCTGTGATTACAACAGATGGTTTATGTCCTGATGGGCTATATTTTATTTCATCTTTTCCATCTTGTACCTCATTGCTTGGATAGTCGGTAATCCACTGTACATTATCACCTTCCGCATTACCTAGTTGATACGATAAGCCACCGTCTGTATTTTCATATACAGATACGGCAGTTCCATCACTAGCAATCGACATGTTCATATAGTCATCTGTCGGGTACGTCAATTTTAATGTTGGAATATCCACTTTTGCATTTAATAAAGGATTTTGATCAACAAAAGCATTTGGATATTTTAAACTTACTAATTCACCGGTATTACTAAATATCCCTTGACCTACTTCTGAATTGTGTAGGGTTACAATCTTTCCTTCATTATTTAGTGAAATAGTAGGATATCTACCCGTATCGTAGAAAATATCAGCACTAGTCCATTCAATTAAATCATCTACTAATTTACCCGTCCTATAATATAAATTATTAGGATGCGATAAAGAGTCAGCACTGAAGTGTGTTTCGATAATGGAACCATCATCATTTATATCCATATCCGTTTGATAGGCACTTGTTTTCCCTTCAAATGTGCCATACTTCTGCGCGTCATTCCAGTTAATCGTGTCCCCAACTATTTCCCCTGTCATATAAAAGAGTATATTTCCTGAATAATCAGCGAAACCAGCTAACCACTGGTTATTTTCTAGAAACCGATCAAATGAACTTCTATTTTCAATTCTGAAAACCTGTACAACCTTACCATCGTTCGTTGCTGTTATTGAAGGTTTTACACCTCCATCAACAGATAGTGTACTGATGGTTTTATTCGAGTTAGTTGGATCTTCTTTATACCAATAGATTTTTTCTTCCTCTTTATTTAACACACCAAGATTATAATATAGTTTTTCGTCTTTAACATGTGTTTCAATAACCGTTCCATCTTCTAGTAACTCTATTTGTGGGTTCGTTCCATCTGCGAAGTAAATGGCATTATCCGCATTTAACTGAATGGATTTCGACTCTTCATCTAGTTTCCCAATTGTATAATACATTTTAGAACTACCAGCGCCATCTTCATGGACTTCTACTATCGTTCCATCTTCACTCATTGCAACGGATGGAAAACTACCATATCCATACCTTGTGCCAGAATCAGTCCCTTTCCACCAGTTAATTTTACCATCACTATTCAAGGTACCACCATTAAAGTATACTGAACTACCACTATCTCCAAACCTAAGGTCGTAATGCACTTCAAGTACGGTACCAGAATCAGTCATCGCAAGACTAGGGCGATCTCCCTCATCAAATTCTTTTCCGTTACTAGTACCATCATATAAAGCAAAACCAACCATTTCTTTTGCTTTTACAGTAGCTACACTTGTGTATAAGGTATTATTTCGGGTCGTTCCATCCGTTCCTTGATGGATTTCTACCGTTTGATTATGATTATTTATTGCTACGGAAGGGTTGTTGCCTGTATCATAACTTGGTGCCTTTTGTTCCTGACTATTAACCGAGTACCAATAGATTGTATCACCAGTAAGGACACCCATATTATTCATTAGTTTATTACTTTCAAATTTACTTGATAAATGTACTTCTGTAATAATGCCATCCGCGTTTATCGAAACAGAAGGGGAGTAGCCATCATCATAAAATGTTCCACTATCCTTCCCCTTATTCCAGTCAATATTTCCTGTATCATGATTCACCTTACCAATATTGTAAAATAACTTACTCGAACTAGTAGGTGCTTCATGGACTTCAACAACTGTTCCATCAGCCGTTAAGGTCACAGATGGACGATCACCTGTATCAAAATATGTTCCACTATCTTTCCCCTTATCCCAAGTGATCGTTCCATCATCGTTAACTTTACCGATGTTAAAGTATAAACCACCATTATTTTGATGTTTGTGTATTTCTACAACCGTTCCATCATTATTTACTGCAACAGTAGGAGATACCCCATCATCATACTGAGTTCCATTGTCTTTTCCTTTTATCCAGACAAGGTCTCCTCCATCTGTTATTTTCCCGACATTATAATATAAAGCCCTACTAAAGGCATTATTGTTTTCATGCACTTCAACAACATATTTCCCATTTGGACTAATGGCAACATAAGGGTCTATCCCTTTATCGTAATTTTCTCCATTATCTTTTCCATTCTTCCAAACAACCTCACCATTTGTTACTTTCCCTACATTGAAGAATAGTTTATTATCAAGACCACCTTCATGCACCTCAATTGCTACCCCTGAGTCACTTAAAGCGATCGATGGATTGCTTCCTGTGTCATGGTAAGCTGCTGCAAGAGCTGTAGTTGGAGCAAAATTGCTTACTATCCCTAAAAGTAATATAAAGACCATCGTAATGCTAGTAATTCTCTTTTTCATACGTATTCTCCTCTCACAATCTGTAATACTAAGAGTTCTTGTGTTTATCTCCCTCGACTAGTGAACTTGGTTAACGTAAGTACAAAGCATATATGGATGAATCCAGCCATCACGCGTTATGTTGTCTTTAATCTTCGTGTACACTCTTCAGCATAATAGTCAGAAATAACTACACTACCAAACTACCATTCCGTATCTTTGTTAACAATATTCGGATAATCCCCTATTGTTTCAAGAGTTGTAGCACGAATCCATTCTTCAGGTTTATAGATTTAGCAAAACCCTGCTGTCCTTCTGCTAAAGCGATTAGAGCCAATCCGTTTTAACGACTACATATCCATCACTTCCATTCCTAAACTACTACGAGAAATAAGTTAGTGCTAACCAACTAATTAAATATTACTTTACCATAATACTCCAAGGATTGGTACTTTTTTATAAATAAAATTCCTTATGCATTGCATCACCTCTCTAGTTGTTATTAAATTTTCTAATAATTAGAATTAGGAAAATTATACTAATCTAAAATAATCCTAAGTGTGATTTAAATCACATCTTTTTCTGAAGCAGTATCATTAGTATTATTTTATTGAAAAATTCCCATTTTTCATTATATAAAAATAATAAAATTGCACTATTATGCATAGATATAATTTGTTGAAACATCATAATTGCTCCTTATTAAAGTATCGTATTTTACATAAAAACCCTTTCGATAGAGCGAGCTATATATGTCTTCCATTCGGGTCTATTTGTACTGTCACCCCCTTTATTGTCTCAATGAAAATTTACTAGTATAACTATATTTTTTTCTGATTCAGTAAGTAAATCGGAGGAAAGTACATTATAAGGTTATTTTTTGTTTCCTTACCTTTTATTGGAACTCAATACATAGATGGAATTTTTGACCATTAATGGAGTCTAGCGATTTTTCCTTATTAATTATATTGATAATGGACCAAGTATTAAAAGGTAACAACGGAAGAGTTAGATAGAGAAATGCACGGTATAGGAGGAAAAAGATTGTATCGGTGATTTTATAGGAAGGCTTTGAAGTTAAGAGAGTTTTTCAAAACGATCTTTAAACACATCCAATTCAAACCAGTTAACTGGAACAAATTTAATATTTTTTTCTTCACATAATGGGAAAATAAGTTTAGGGTACTCGTTTTGCGTCTCTCCAAGAATACCTTTAGGGTTCCCTTCTTTAAGGTAAAGATCCCAACTGTCTGGGTGAACTTCCCCACATATTACATCAGGATTGAATTCATTTATTAATTCTTCAATTAAAGATAACGGTAAATTATACTTCTCTTGCCACTCTTCATCATGTGTCATCCCTAAAATTCCAACAGTAGTCATCAACAAAGCCTCCATAATTTAGTGATTTAATGCCATTTAATTTGTAAAGAATCTTACTTCATTACTAATTATGATAATAATATCCTTTATAATGTCCCTTAAATACACATTATTTCAAATATTAATAATTTAGACAACCTCATTCCGCCATTTGGCCTTTGTGTCGAATAAGGGTCCTCTTTCCGAAGCCATAAGGAGACATATTATGCGTATTGAATGGCTAGAATGCATAACAAAAAAGCAGTTGATGGATTTTGATTAGTTAAAATCCACAGCAACTACTGGAAAATTTACTATAAGTTTAATGAATGGTTATTTATCAAACACAATGTTGTTTATTTCTCTAGAATAAAGCATAAAGCTTCCAATGGATATATTATGCTTTACATCACAACACAAAATAAAAAACCACCAAATATGTATTTGGTGGAGACGGTGGGAGTCGAACCCACGTCCAGAAACATCGCCACTTAAGCCTCTACGAGTGTAGTCGATATATTTGCGAGTTCGCTAACTCCTATGCCTATCGACTGGCGTCAGAGCAGCTAGCCTGATTATTCTCTTCCTTTTTCCTCAGACGGTGGAATCCGGCGTAGCCCACTAAGAGTGAGTCCCTTACCCTACCACATGGGCGATGGAGGGAGGAACCGCTAAAGTGCTATTAAGCAGCTAAAGCGAAGTTATTGTTAGTTTTGCCAGTTATTATTGGCGTTGACGTTTTAACGAGGACGATCCCCTCGACTCGCAACCTAAGCTCGAACTATCCCTGTCGAATCCGTAACGTCCCCATAATAAAATATAAGGAAGAACGGGAAGAATGTTGAGCATCAGTCAACTATTCAGTTGTTCTTATGTGTCGTGTTTATCCCGACTACATAATTAATTATAACAAAATAACGTAAAAATGCAATTGTAATATACTAGGAGTCAATAGGTTCCTTTTTGCTTTTGGACTAGTGCTCGTTGAATTGCACGATTTGCTTCTTTCTTCTTCAAATCTTCACGTTTATCATACTTCTTTTTACCGCGTGCTAAGCCTAACAATACTTTAGCAAATCCATTTTTTATATACATTTTCAGTGGTATTAGTGAATAACCTTGTTCCTTTGTATCCCCAATAAGAGTATGAATTTGCTTACGATGGAGCAATAGCTTTCTCGTTCGTAATGGATCATGATTGTAACGGTTCCCTTGCTCATACGGGCTAATGTGCATGCCTACAATAAACACTTCTCCATGCTCGATTCGAGCATAAGAATCCTTTAGATTGACTTTTCCCGCTCGCACAGATTTAATTTCCGTTCCTTGTAACACAATACCTGCTTCATACGTTTCTTCTATTGTATAATCATGGCGAGCTTTTTTATTTTGGGCAATCAGTTTGCCTTCTCCTTTTGGCATGTGGCATCCCCCTTTTCTATCTCTCTGTGCTTCTTATTGTACCGAAAACAAAGAAAAGCGCAAGTACTATAGGGAGTGTAATGAATCTCCTTTCACACTGTTTATCAGAAAAAGCATCACTCTATTCTGCCCTTTAACAAAGGTTAAAAGGAAAATCCTTTATAACCTTTGTTATTCTACGTTCCTTCCGCTCAAATTACCTTTTTTTCTTCTTTTTTCGCTTAACCGCAGGAGCGTTTTCAAAAAATCGTTTATTTTTCTTTTTCTTTTTTTTCTTTGGCGGTCGTGTTGACCACTCTCCCTGCTTCTCATTATCTCGATGATTTCCCCCGCTACCACGCCTTCTGCTTGAATCCTTTTGATTAGCACGAATGGCTTTTGGTCTTTCACCTCTTAGTGGTTGTCGATTACTAACCATTCCAACAATTTCAAAGTCAATCGCTCGTTCATCTTTGTTTACGTTTACAACACGAACAGAAATTTCATCGCCAATTCTAAAAACATTTCCTGTCCGTTCCCCAATCATCGCCATATGCCGTTCATCATATCGGTAATAATCGTCTGTCATATAACTCACGTGAACTAGACCTTCAATGGTATTAGGGAGTTCTACAAACATACCGAAGTTTGTGACAGAACTAATCATCCCTTCATATTCTTCCCCAATTTTATTTAACATAAATTCTGTTTTTTTCAAATCGTCCGTTTCACGCTCTGCATCGACAGCTCGTCGTTCTCGACTTGATGTATGTTCAGCGATTTCAGGCATTAAAGCGTCCCATTTACTTTGCGTAGTATCATCTAGCTTTCCTTCGATTAAATACGTACGAATAAGTCGATGAACGATTAAATCAGGATAACGACGAATTGGAGAAGTAAAATGAGTATAAAATTCTGTAGATAACCCAAAGTGGCCCAAACTTTCTTCGTCATATTTTGCTTGTTGCATAGAACGAAGCATCATCGTCGAAACAACCATTTCCTCTGGCTTCCCTTCGACTTCTTCAATAATATCTTGTAGGGCACGAGGATGTACAGCGTTTGCTTTCCCTTTAACAACCATCCCAAAGTTTGTGATGAATTCGAAAAAGCGTTGTAATTTCTCTTCCTTCGGATCCTCATGTATACGATAAATAAAGGGAACTTCCATCCAATGGAAATGTTCCGCTACCGTTTCATTCGCTGCTAGCATAAATTCTTCAATTAGCCTTTCGGCTACTGACCGTTCACGCAGAACAACTTCCAGCGGGGCTCCTTCTTCATCAACAAGGACTTTTGATTCTTTAAAATCAAAGTCGATTGCTCCACGGTTCATCCTTTTACTTCGTAAAATTTCGGCGAGCTTCTCCATTTCTTGAAACATCGGAACAAGCGAATTGTAGCGTTCAATTAATTCTTCATCTTGATCAACAAGGATTTTATTTACATCGGAATACGTCATTCGTTCATTCGTTTTTATGACACTTTGAAATATTTCATGGTGAACAACTTCTCCATCTGGTGCTATTTCCATTTGACAAGAAAGTGTTAATCGATCGACTTTAGGATTTAAAGAACAAATCCCATTAGATAAACGATGGGGAATCATGGGAATGACACGGTCAACTAAATACACACTCGTCCCGCGTTCAAATGCTTCTTCGTCAATAGCAGACCCTTCCGTAACATAATAACTTACGTCAGCTATATGGACAGAAAGCTGATAATTTCCGTTCTTTAAGATCACGACAGATACTGCATCATCTAAGTCTTTTGCATCTGCGCCGTCGATTGTAACAATCGTATCATTACGGAGATCACGACGGTTTTCTATTTCCGTTGGATCAATTTCATCCGGAGCCTTATTCGCTTGGTCCATTACTTCCTTAGGAAACTCTACTGTGATTCCATGCTTATGTATAATCGATAAGATATCAACACCCGGATCATTCTTATGACCTAAGATCTCGATAATTTCACCTTCTGCACTTTTTCTTCCTTCAGGATAAGACGTAAGCTCGACAACTACTTTATGCCCTTCCACTGCTCCTAAATTATCATTTTTAGGAATAAAAATATCGCTGGCAAATTTCTTATCATCCGGAATCACAAAGCCAAAATGTTGGCTCTCTGTATAAGTACCTACAATTTTTTGAACTCCTCGTTCTAAAATGCGAATAACAGACCCTTCACGCCTTGAACCCGAACTGGAAGCAGCAACCCTCACTAAAACGATATCTCCATGCATCGCATTATTCGTCTCACTTGGTGGGATAAAAATATCATCCATTCCTTGCTCTTCTGGAATCACAAACGCAAAACCTTTCGCGTGAGCCGTTAATTTCCCTCTAATTAAATTCATTTTCTCAGGTAAGCCATAACGATTGCTTCTCGTACGGACCACTAATCCTTTTTCTTCCATATGAACGAGCGCTTTAACAAAAATTTTAAAATCTGAAGAATCTTCAATTCCTAAAGACTCTTCAAGTTCTTGAACTGTTAATGGTTTATATGACTCTTCCTTCATGTAGGTTAACAAGCGATCCACATGCTCTTTAATCATTTTATCCAACTCTATTCCCTCCTAACATCATCATGATTAGTCCTTCCAATCTAAGCTATTTAAAAACTCCAGTACATCTATATGAAGCTGCTCTTTTTCTTTATCCAGTGTGATGACATGGCCTGATTCTTCATACCACTTTAAATCTTTATGATCAGACTCAATTTCATTGTAAATAATATTGGCTGAGTTTGTATTAATCATTTCATCGTGCCTAGCTTGTAAAACAAATGTCGGTGTATAAATCATATCGACGTGCTGACGAACATCAGAAATTAACTGCTGCAACGCTTTCAATGTGGCCATTGGTGTTTTAGCAAATTCAATCATTTCTTCGTCAATTTCTTCTGGAGACTTGCCGAGGAATTTTTTAAATGATCGAGCATAATCTAAGACACCTTGATACATTACCTCTTCACTTTTAATATACATTGGCGCACACATGGTAACAATCCCCTTTACAGGTACAGTGTATCCTAATTTCAATGAAAATACCCCACCTAAAGATAGACCTGCCACCGCAATCTCTTCATACCCAAGACTTCTTAGGTAGTCATAGCCCTTCATGACGTCAATCCACCAATCATGTGGTCCAAAATGAACAAGCTCCTCAGGTGGTACTCCATGCCCTCTATAATGTGGAGCATGGGATGAATATCCGTTTTTTTCTAAAAATCGTCCGAGCATCCGTACATCAGCAGAATTACCTGTAAATCCGTGAAGTAATAATACTGCTCGTTTTCCTGCTTGAAAAGTAAATGGTTTTGGTAAAACTGTTTTCATTTCGCTTTAACTCCTTTATATTAACGCTAAGCCATGTTAAACATGTAATCTCTCTCTACTATTATTGTAAACATATTGGGGATCCTCAATCCAATTCCCTGACTTCAAACTGAAAAATCTATAGGGAAATAGTGCCTCAGACTCAGCATGAATTCTTTCACATGAAACAGAAAAATCTAGAAAATACGGAACCTAGATAGGAAGAATAACAAGAAAAGCCTGTCCCCAGGGGATCAGGCTCTATCTTTTTCCTATCTAATTAAGCAAAGTAGGCAACCGCGATAGTTAAAACAAAGAATAATACTGAAAGTACAGTGGTTACTCGATGTAGTACTAAATCAATTCCACGAGCTTTTTGTTTTCCAAAAAGTTGTTCTGCACCACCTGATATGGCACCTGATAACCCTGCACTCTTTCCTGATTGGAGTAAAACTACAGCAATAAGAGCTATACAATCAATAACAAGTAATGTTACTAAAAATGCGAACATGCTATCCACCTCCTGAACGAACATAACGGTATTTTTATTTTATCATATTGAAATACCGCTCACAATAAGAAGGAAAGCAGAACAGTCTTTTTTTGAATGATTGTTATTATTCTTACTACATTTCCCCCAAATACTCTTCTAAAGTAATTTCTTCTCTCCATATCTCTTTTGCCGCTTCTTTCCCTACAAAGCGGAGGTGCCAAGGCTCATAAGTATACCCGGTTATTTCTTCTTTTCCTTCTGGATAACGAATAATAAATCCGTAGTCTGCACTATGTTCAGCAATCCATATCCCTTCCATTGTTTCACCAAATTCTTCTATTAATGCATAAGAGACACTTTTACTTGAAACATCCATGGCTAGGCCTGATTGATGTTCACTATGACCAGGACGCGCACTGAATTGATTGGCTTCTTCTTCTCCATGAAGATTGGAATTCCAAGCAAAAATCGACGTTTGATCGTCGTATGAACGATATCCTGAGACAGCCAAAAGGTCAATCCCATCTTTTTTCGCAGCAGAAAATAACTCCTCTAATGCTAGCGCCGCTTCCTGAACCATAAGTTTTTTCGGTAAGTTTTCTTCAAATGTAAAAGGAACATTAGGCTCTACTAATTCTACTGGAACATAATCAGACGGGAGGAAATAGCGTTTGTTAATTAATGCTAATGTACTCATATAGTCATCAGCCAAGTCAGGATAAGATTTACTATCCGAAATTAACCATTTATTATTTTCATATACAAAAACCATTTCGACAGTCTGTACACCCAATAAATCCGTTTCATTTCCTTGAGTAGCTACATATTCCGTATCGCTAATTTTGTTTAAGGTTACTTCTTCTGTCTCTTGTAAAGGCTGCTTTGTTTCCTGAGCAATTAATCGTAATTGACCGCTCTCTTCTTCATAAAGGCTATTAACTTGTTTCTCGGCAAACTCTCTTTGTGCATACTTAGAAAGATGATTAACAAGTTCTTCTTTTGAAGAGAAGTCCTTTACTACTAAGTATTCATCTGTTTCCTGAACAAGGTTTTGATAAAACTGATCAACCAATTCTTGAACGGACGTTGCGGATATCTCAGCAATGCCCACTACTTCTCCATCCTGTGCTATGACAGGTAAACTACTATCTTGTTCGCTTTCACCTACATTTTTGCTAAAGGCAACAGCACATCCTGATAATAATAACAAAGAGCTTAATACGATTCCTCGTACAGACTTCATCGTCTACACCTCTTTTCGAGATTATGTAATTGAAGGGACATCATTAGTTCCTATCAAAAAAATGGAAATATAGGGATTAATTATTTTAGCAAAATACGATTGGGTTCATTCTGTTACATCGATAAATGGTGTGAAAAGCAGTATTACTACTCAGAATATAGAGAATGAACGAAAAAAGAACTTGAATATGAAATAAGCATTAACGAATAAGAAGGATGCCTCCAATTGTTCAAATTATGTAGACATCAATAAATACAAATTCACGTTCTAGTTTGTATAAGTATTTTGTCATTTATAATTTCACTTCATACAATCATCATTATTTTTTCTCTACATTTTGATAGCTATTATAGTAGGACAGAGATGTGTCAGTAGTATGTCAAATAGAGCCTATTATTTAATTTGTTTTTTAGAAAATTGACTAGCGGATACTTACGCCATAATTTCTATGTAAATGAACAATAGGATGGAGGAGCAATATAAACGTGGATACGATTTGAGGAATTGAGAAATCGTTAATATCGAAAGAAAGCAACCCATAAAAAAAGATGACCTCGGGCGATTCCGAGGTCATCTCATGAACAATGTCAACTATATAGAAGACCGTTCAAAGTTTATTATTTCAAGTTATAAAATGTTTTTGCACCTAAGTATTGTGCTGTGTCAGCTAATTGATCTTCGATGCGTAAAAGTTGGTTATATTTTGCAACACGGTCTGTACGAGATGGAGCACCTGTTTTAATTTGACCAGCATTTGTTGCTACCGCAATGTCTGCAATGGTGCTATCTTCCGTTTCACCAGAACGGTGAGAAATAACCGCTGTATAACCAGCGCGTTTTGCCATTTCAATCGCATCAAACGTTTCTGTTAATGTACCGATTTGGTTTACTTTAACTAGAATAGAGTTTCCTACACCTTGCTCAATTCCTTGAGAAAGCTTAGCTGTATTTGTGACAAACAGGTCATCACCAACAAGCTGAACTTTGTGTCCAATACGATCTGTTAACAGTTTATGACCTTTCCAGTCATTCTCATCAAGACCATCTTCAATTGAGATAATTGGATATTTATTTACCATTTCTTCGTACCAATCAACCATTTCTTCAGAAGTACGAACAACCCCTTCTCCAGATAGGTGATACTTGCCATCTTCTTTATTAAATAACTCAGAAGATGCTACATCCATTGCTAATAGAACTTCTTCTCCTGGTTTATATCCAGCATTTTCAATGGCTTCAATAATTGTAGAAAGCGCTTCTTCATTTGATTTTAAGTTAGGCGCAAATCCACCTTCGTCACCTACCGCTGTGTTATATCCTTTATCTTTAAGAACTGATTTTAGGCTATGGAAGATTTCTGCACCTATACGAAGAGCTTCTTTAAACGTAGGAGCTCCTACAGGCATTACCATAAATTCTTGAATATCCACATTGTTATCAGCGTGTTCTCCACCATTGACAATGTTCATCATTGGAACTGGAAGTTGTTTAGTGTTGAAGCCTCCAAGATATTGGTAAAGCTCAAGACCTAATAGATCTGCTGCTGCACGAGCTGCTGCCATGGAAACACCTAGGATTGCATTTGCTCCTAACTTCCCTTTGTTTTCTGTACCATCAAGCTCGATCATTGCTTTATCGATTCCTACTTGATCCGTCACATCGAAGCCGATTAACTCTTCTGCAATCACTTCGTTTACGTTTTCTACCGCTTTTTGAACACCTTTACCTAAATAACGTCCCTTATCACCATCGCGTAATTCAACGGCCTCATACTCACCAGTTGATGCTCCACTTGGGACAAGTGCACGACCAAATGCACCAGATTGAGTGTACACTTCTACTTCAATTGTTGGGTTACCACGAGAATCTAATACTTCACGTGCATATACTTCTGTAATAAATGGCATATTGTAAATCTCCTTTAATATTATTTTTTTATTAATGATTTTCCAGTCATTTCGGTTGGCTTATTAACATTTAATAAATCTAGAACAGTAGGAGCAAGGTCTCCAAGAATTCCACCATCGCGAATGTCCAATCCTTTTTTCGTCACAATAACGGGAACTGGATTTGTCGTATGAGCCGTCATCGGTGCACCCTCTAACGTCATCACTTCATCAGCATTTCCGTGGTCAGCAGTGATAATAGCAGATCCACCTTTTTCCAAAATAGCATCAACTATTTTCCCTAGACATTCATCAACAGCTTCAATCGCTTTTATCGTTGGTTCTAACATACCCGAGTGACCAACCATATCAGGGTTGGCAAAATTTAAAATGATCGCATCATGCTTATCATTCGCAATTTCACTTAATAGGGCATCCGTCACCTCGTAAGCACTCATCTCCGGTTTCAAATCATAAGTTGCTACCTTAGGTGAATCAATTAAAATTCTTGTTTCACCTGGAAATTCCGCTTCACGTCCTCCGCTCATGAAGAATGTAACATGCGGATATTTTTCCGTCTCAGCAATTCTAAGCTGCTTCATATTATTTTGAGCTAATACTTCCCCTAGTGTATTATCCAGGTTAACTGGCTTAAATGCTACATAGCCTTTAACCGTTTCACTGAAGTGAGTAAAGCAGACGAAATGAAGATCCTTCGGGTGTTTTTCACCTCGATCAAATGAACGGAAATCAAGATTTGTAAATGTATTTGATATTTGAATCGCACGGTCTGGACGGAAGTTATAGAAAATTACTGCATCTTCATCCTGAATCGTTGCAACAGGCTCTCCATTTTCTTTCGTAATCACAGACGGTATCACAAATTCATCATAAATTCCATTTTGATAAGAATCCTCTACTACTTCCAAAGCCGTAGTGTAGGACGGACCTTCGCCGTATACCATGCTACGATAAGATTTCTCTACACGATCCCAACGCTTATCACGGTCCATTGAATAATATCGACCAGAAATGGAAGCAAACTCTCCCACACCAATTTCTTTCATTTGTTGTTCAGCTTCACGAATATACTTTTCAGCTGTCTGAGGACCAACATCACGTCCGTCTAAAAAGCCGTGTACATAGACCTTTTCAACACCCTCTGCTTTCGCTAGCTTTAAGAGGGCATACATATGATTGATATGGCTATGAACTCCACCATCTGAAAGTAATCCTATTAGGTGAAGAGCCTTTTTCTTTACTTTTGCATGCTCCATTGCTGCTTGAAACGTTTCATTTTGCTCAAATTCACCTTCACGAATGGCAACATTTACCCTAGTTAAGCTTTGATATACAACGCGACCAGCACCAATATTTAAATGACCTACTTCGGAATTCCCCATTTGTCCTTCAGGTAATCCTACTGCTTCACCAGAAGCTTTTAACGTATTGTGAGGAAATGTCTCCCAGTAGCGGTCAAAGTTAGGCTTATTCGCTTGAGTAACAGCATTTCCTTTCACCTCGTCGCGAAAAGCAAAACCATCTAAAATAATTAGGGCTACTGGGGCTTTACTCATGAGAACCTGCCTCCAGTAATTGAACATAAGATTTCGGCTCTAAGCTCGCCCCACCCACTAAGGCACCATCAATATCTGGCTGCGCCATATATTCTTGGATGTTTGCTGGTTTAACACTTCCACCATACTGAATACGAAGTGCATCTGCTGCTTCTTGTGTAAATTCAGTTGCAACGACTTTACGAATGTACGCACACACTTCATTTGCATCTGCTGCTGTAGAAGATTTTCCAGTTCCAATTGCCCAAATAGGCTCATACGCAATAACGGTTTTCTTTACTTGATCTTCCGATAATCCAATAAGGGCTTTTTTCACTTGATCGCCAACAATCGTCATCGTTTGATCATTTTCACGCTCTGCCAATGTTTCACCTACACAAACAATTGGTGTTAAATCATGCTTAAACGCAGCAATTGTTTTTTTGTTCACAGCTTCATCCGTTTCATTGAACATCTCACGTCGTTCTGAATGGCCAAGAATTACATATTGAACACCTAAGTCTGCTAAAGCTGTTGGGCTAACTTCACCCGTAAAAGCTCCACTTTCTTCATAGTGCATATTTTGAGCACCGATTTCAATATTATACTCCTTAGTGATTTCCACTAAGCGCTCTAAAAATAGAGCAGGAGAACAAATGACCGCATCAATACGATCTTTACTAGGAGCAAGCCCGTTTACTTCTTCAGCAAAAGCTTTTGCTTCCTCCATCGTTTTATGCATTTTCCAGTTTCCTGCAATGATTGGTTTGCGCATATTTCCCCGTCCTTTCAAGAAAGTACTTGCTTTCTTCTGTTAGTTTACTTATCGTTTAGGGCTACGACGCCTGGAAGGTCTTTCCCTTCCATAAATTCTAGAGATGCTCCACCACCAGTTGAAATATGACTCATTTTATTGGCTATACCAAATTTTTCAACAGCCGCAGCTGAATCTCCACCACCAATGACAGAATATGTATCTGTCGAATCAGCTAACGCTTGACCTACAGCTTTTGTTCCACCAGCAAACGATTCTAGCTCAAATACACCCATTGGCCCATTCCAAATCACTAGCTTAGATTCTTTAATTACTCCAGAATAAAGCTCTTGTGTTTTCGGTCCAATATCGAGAGCTTCCCACTCTGCAGGAATTTCTTCAATTGGAACAATCTTTTGGTTCGCTGAATCAGAGAAATCATCAGCAACAATGACATCAACAGGCATATAAAACTTAACGCCTTTTTCTCTAGCCTTTGTCATAAATTCATTTGCTAAATCAATTTTGTCTTCTTCAAGTAAAGATTTGCCGACTTCATGGCCTTTCGCTTTCACAAAGGTGTAGGCTAATCCACCGCCAATAATTAAATTATCTACTTTATCTAAAAGGTTTTCAATTACACCAATTTTATCCTTTACCTTTGCCCCACCGATAATCGCGGTAAAAGGTCGCTCTGGATTTGATAATGCTTTACCAAGTACTTCAAGCTCTTTCTCTAATAAGAAACCAGCAACAGCAGGCAAATGCTCTGCAATCCCCGCCGTTGAAGCATGAGCGCGGTGTGCAGCTCCAAATGCATCATTCACATAAAGGTCTGCTAAATCAGCGAAGTTCTTCGCTAGTTCAGAATCATTTTTTGTTTCACCAGGATAGAAGCGTACATTTTCTAGAAGCAGTACATCTCCATCTTGCATTGAAGCAATTTCAGCTTTTACCGTTTCACCGAATGCTTCATCTGCTTTTCTTACATTTGTATCAAGGTGCTCAGCTAATCGTTTGGCAACTGGTGTTAAACGAAGCTCTTCCACCACTTGTCCTTTTGGACGGCCAAGGTGGCTAGCTAAAATCACTTTCGCTCCTTGTTCAACTAAATATTGGATCGTTGGTAATGCTGCTCGTATACGAGTTTCGTCTGTAATCACACCATCTTTCATTGGTACGTTAAAGTCCACTCGGCAAAATACACGTTTTCCTTTTACATCAACATCTTTAACACTCTGTTTGTTCATTGCAAAAGGCCTCCTTTTTTATTTAACGGGCTAATGCCCCAAAAAAACTAGAAAAGGGAAGAGGGAATTTTCCCCACTCCCCTTTTCATCCATTATAGATGCTACCACACAATTCAATAATATCCTATTGAAAAGGCAATAAATGTTGGATTGTATTAAAGACCTTTTGAAGCGATATAGTCTACTAAATCCACAACTCGGTTAGAGTATCCACTTTCATTGTCATACCATGAAAGTACTTTTACCATGTTATCTTCTAATACCATAGTTGAAAGAGCATCAATTGTAGAAGAAGCAGCATTTCCGTTGTAATCACGGGATACTAGTGGCTCTTCAGAATATTCAAGAATACCTTTCAGTTCACCTTCAGCAGCTTCTTTGAATGCCGCATTAATTTCTTCAGCTGTAACAGTTTTGTCAATTTCCGCTACAAGGTCTACAACTGAAACGTTAGGTGTTGGAACACGCATTGCCATACCGTTAAGTTTTCCTTTTAACTCAGGTAAAACTAGTGCAACTGCTTTTGCTGCCCCTGTAGTTGTAGGAATAATTGATTCACCCGCTGCACGAGCACGACGATAGTCTTTATGTGGTAAATCTAATATTTGTTGGTCATTTGTATAAGCATGAACAGTTGTCATCATACCACGTTTAATACCGAATTTGTCATTAAGTACTTTTGCAAATGGAGCAAGACAGTTTGTTGTACAAGATGCATTAGAAATTACGTGATGATTTGCTGCATCATATTTCTCATGGTTAACACCCATTACAATTGTAATATCTTCTTCAGAAGCTGGAGCAGAGATAACTACCTTTTTCGCACCTGCTTCTAAGTGTTTAGAAGCATCCGCACGTTTAGTGAAGCGACCAGTTGATTCAACAACTACTTCTACACCAAGATCTCCCCATCCAAGTTGAGCTGGGTCACGCTCTGCAAGAACCTTCACACGGCTATCGCCAACTACTAAATAGTCGCCATCCACTGTTACTTTTGAATCAAGTGTACCGTGAACTGAATCATATTGTAGAAGGTGAGCTAGCATATTTGCATCCGTTAAATCGTTAACAGCGACAACCTCTACATTTGGGTTAGCCATTGCTGCACGAAATACTATACGTCCTATACGTCCAAAACCATTAATACCAATTTTTACTGCCATGAATAACTTCCTCCTTTAAATAAATAAGGCTAGTATATATATTTCAAAAGGTTTTTACCCTTTTAAAAGCTCTGTTGCTGCACCTTCATCCGTAATTAAAACGGTTTTTGAAGGGGCACTTTTTAAATACGAACGAATTCCTTTCGCCTTTGAGGTCCCACCTGCGACTGCAAATACGTTTGGAATGTCAGATAAGTCATGAAGCTGTAAGCCAATGGTGGGAACTTTATGCACAACCTCACCTTGTTCATTAAAATAATATCCAAAGGCTTCCCCAACTGCCTCATTAGATGAAATCTTTCGGATATCTTCTTCACTCGTTTTTCGCCGTCGAGCCATCGTCATAGCATCACCAATTCCATGAAGCACAATATTAGCTGACGTAATGAGCGTCATGACTTCTCGAATATCTGGCTCTTTCATTAAGGAGTGATACACTTCCTTACTCACCTGATCCGGTACGTACAGTACCCGATGCTTAGCACCAGTGATTTCAGCCATTTGAGCACAAATTGTATTGGCTTGATTTTTGACATCTTCCCCAATACCCCCTCGTGCAGGTACGAACAAAATTTCCTTTTCTGAGAAATTCGGCGTAAGCATTTCTGCTACGGCTGCCATCGTGGTGCCACCGGTTACAGCGATGATATTATTTCCTATTAGGCGCTCTTTCATACTAGATGCTGTCGCTCTTCCTAATTCTTCTTTAATCCATGGGGACTCATCACTATCTCCAGGTACAACAACGACTTTTTGAAGCCGTAACTGCTCTTCTAGCGCTTTCTCCATAATGTTCAAACCTGATATTTCACGCATCATATCTTGAAGTTGCATTAATAATGACTGACCTTCTGCTGTTACGCTCATCCCTGCGGTTTTAATATCAATAAGGTCTTGTTTTTTAAGAAAATCAACCTCACTACGTAAAACACGCTCAGTTAAACCTAACGTTCCAGCTAGACTTCTTCTTCCGACGGGCTGTAAAAAGCGGATAGATTGAAGAATCTGATACCTTTTTTGCATAATCTCAAGCAGGTCCGGTAATAATTGTTTTTGTATTTCAATGATTGATTTCATATAAAAGCTCCTTAAACAATTTGGTCAAAATACGTCCCACTAAGACATATTATGTCCCACAACCGATAAAAAAATTTATCCCTGCCTTCAAAACCTATTGTAACAGGGTTGTATGCTTAATTCAACTCACAATTCTTGTTGTAAACGTTTACTTATTGAATAAAAATCAACAACTCCAAATTGTACAATTTCTCCCTCAATTTCTACAACAGGAATCATTAAACCAAACTGTTCTGTCCACTCATCCTTCTCACTAATATCACGTTCTACAAGAGAAAATGGAATATCTTCTTGAACGAGCAATAAAGTTTGCTTAGCTTCCTCACAAAGTGAACACTGTTTTCTTGTATAAAAAATAATTTCCTTCAATACGTCCTGCTCCCTTAACTATATCCCTTCTTCTAATAGAAGAAGGGATACTTAGTTGATAGCGATTCTTTCCTACTATCCTTCTTATATGAGAATACCGTTTTTTTCTAGCTATTTGCAAATTTTCCCGTCAAAAAAATGGATTTGTTTATTTTTTTCAGCCATAACCTTTGAGATGCTCTCCTTTTTAACACTATTCAGCGTACAGGAATTCGTCAAACGAAATAGTTAGCGCTCTTTTAGAATTAGAGACAAAACATAACCTTCATTCAACTTATTTGCCTTTCATTAATTTATCATTAACTTATTTCCTTCAACAAGTATGACACCCAATCCAATACATCTTTAGGTGGTACTTTACAAATTGATTTAGTCTAACTTGCTGTATACTAGTAATTATCAACGTCCAAACGTTAATCATATATATAAAACAGCCGTTACCCGTGATATACAGTTGAAAGTACTCTATATACACTAGTGGAAGTGTAGTAGTGAATGTTGTTAGATGTTTCATTATCGCGATGTCGTCCTTTGCTTGTTTCCTCTTATGTATTGGCTAGAGCTGTCATCCGTCGTTCGGTGTTTTTGCCACAAGAGGATGTGCTCATCAGTCATGTCTTGTATTTTTCATGTTATAGCCTCTAACCTATCCTTTCATATACACAATTAAACTAAAATGCTATAATTTTACTATAATAATTATATGTATGATATGAGGTGATAACAAATGAATCAATTGAAGAAATTTATCATTACGATCCCGATATTAATAATTAGCCTATTTTCTCTAACCATGACCGAAGCCCATGCTGGGAACGGCTCAACTGGAGTTTGTAGTGCATATGTCAATACTGATTACACTAACTACTACCAGCCTGGTGCTAAAACAGTCGATGTATATGCTTCTAAGCCTTCTTCTACATGTGGAGGAACTGTTATGTACCAAATAACGATTGAAAAATACACTGGGGGTAAATGGGTTTATCATAGTAGATTTTTCGAAGGTGGGGGATACTTTTCTTTCCGCTCACCAACAAAGTCTTTAGATATAAATAAGTACTTTGGTTCATCTGGAACGTATAGAGTTGAATTTTATTTGTATGAACCTAATGTCCCTGAAACAGAAGCTATGACCTACGGTCAAATATATTCACACAATATTTATATTCACTATTAAAATCCGACGTCTAAATGGCGTTACAGAAACACAGTAAGCCGAGTTCCATCACGGAATTTGGCTTTTTCTATTTCAAGAAGTAGACCCTTACAATAGTGAATGAAAAAGTGTTTAAGAAGTTAGCTTCTCCAAATCTTTTTAGTGAAAGGACAGTAACGACGTTTCAGTTCTTTTATACTTTCATGCAACAGTTAGTCAATGATTGATGTCCCCTCATCTCATGAACTGGAATCATGCTCCCCTAGTGACCAAAAAACAAAAAGGCCCATGCGCAACATTAACGCATGGGCCTCTATTATCTTTTACTTTCAGTACGCCCTCGAAGGGAATCGAACCCCTATTTCAAGAACCGGAATCTTACGTGTTATCCATTACACTACTTGTTAACGCTACCTAGGTTCATCCTCGGAATAAAAAGCTTAATGCGTTTTTTTTTGCGAAATGACTTCGTATTATTTAGTTTTTTGCTACCATTTTACATTATTTATATAATACCAATTATTAGAGGAAGGAATGTATTGATATGTATCAAATCATATCGAAAAGGAGGCCGTACCATGAACGAAGAAGTCTCATTTCTCTATGTACCTAGCGAATATAAAGTAATTGCAGACGTTATAAAACTAGGCGATAAATACAAGTCCTTAGGTTCACGCGATAGTTGTACGGTTGCAGTTGAACACACCGACGAATTTCCTACTGCACCGTTAGTGTATAAAGCAACGATTCAATGGGCTCAGGTGTCAAAGTGAAAATTTAACGCTCGGATTTTAGATGCGTCTGACGAAGGTCCCGGTGTTTTATCCACGCCCCCATTCGTTGTGAGCTCGTTGACTGTGTGCCGAAAGTTAAAAAAAGACCGCCATTTGACGGTTCATCTAGGTTGTCGATAATGTTTAACATAAAAACTATTTACATCTATAACAGCATCAATCAACTCTTCTATATGAAAGTGCGCGACAGGGTGGCTTAGGGGGCGCAAAATTTACTCCGCCAACTTCTTCGTTTCGCTAGAATTAACGTCGATTTGCTGATTCTATTCATTTTCTTCCACCTGTTCATACGAATACGCATCAAGCAATCCTAACACATGTTCTATCTGTTTCTTCGAATACTTTTTCGGCCTTCCTTCACGAAAATCGTCGCGTTGTTTTGCAATCGTCTTCCCTTCCTGCGTGCGCTACACTATAAGGTTCCTCCAAACTCAGCGAACCCGCTCATGACCGTAACTAATAACCGTCCTGTTGGTGTGTTTTCGATTAGTCCCATATTCAATACGTGCACCCTTACGCCACAATCGAATAGTTCCTTAACGACTGTCAACGCTTCTGACATCGACCTAGCAAAATGTTCCAACTTCGTGGTGTCGCCATCCTCTATCGTAGATAGTAGCGATTGGAATTCGGGTCAATCGGTTTTCGTTCCGGTGAAATTTTTCCGAGTAACTCTTTTCGCAACCCTCTTTCCTTAACGCTTCCATTTGTCCGTTCAAGTCTTGACCCACCGTTGATACTCTAGCGTAACCTTATTTCATCACGTACTCGCATATATTTATGACACTAAGATAGGACACGTCTTTATATCTTTATTTTAGCGAGTAGTGATAACGGTGTTAATGCTTTTAAGTTACGATACTTTTAATAAGAAAAAGCACCCTTTAAAGGATGCTTGAAATCTATGATTCTATTCTCTTCTTTACTCTCTTCTTTATAATTCGATAATCTGTAAACCTCAAATAATATGCAATACCTACTATGATAAGCCACCCAATTGCAAGGCATACCGAAACAACATTCGTCCAATGAGCGTAATCTCCGTAATCTAGTCTGGAAAAATAAAATATATATGCCACTAGCGTTAAAATACTCCAAACATCAAAAATTCTGTTAAAATTTTTCCTATAAAAGTCTTTAAGCGCATTCATATGTATTACCCCTTTCTTCATTTACCATTGTATTTTTTACATAAAAGAAAACGAGGTGGGAAACGCCCAAGTACGCATCGCCCTCGCTTTGCCATTCCTATAGGCATGAACGTACATGTACAAGGTTAGTCAATCACGAGCCGTTTGACCGTCGTACTTCTCCTTCAGCTCCGGTAGTAAATCCCGATAGATATAATGCGGTACTGGCGAATACTTCCCTTTAAGCGCAGTTTCTTTCTGACGAATGTACTCTCGCTGATCGTCCGTTAATTTCTAGCTCATATACAATTCCTTCCTTCCGCTTATAAGAATTGAATTTAACGTAAGCATCTAAACAGGCTTGTTATTACGCCACTCGCTTAACAATCGATGTAATTCGTCGGTGCGTTTGTATTGCCAAAACTTTCGCATTGTTTTTTCGTTGAGCCCTGCGCATGTGTAACGCTGTCCTGCGACTGTAAATACGCTTGCATTTTAATTGAGTAACACTAGAAAAACTCGTTAGTCATTTCGCAAAACCTCCGATAAATTAAGAGTGTGAAGGACACGTAAACGCTTTATTTGTCATACGATAATATATCTAAATATGAAAGGTGGTGTTTAAATGAGTCATAAAAAGAAGAAAGTAAGAACAACGGGCGTTTTGTATCGAGAAGTAGGTACAGATAATAGCCATGCTGAAATTTTAAACCGAAGCGACCAAACGATTAAAATAACTGCATTTGCTTACGATTGGGAAGATGCAACGGAGCCGAGATTAATTAAAAAAGAAAAAATCACCATCGAACCAGAAACTCGTGCGACGTTTGATTCCGATGCTACCCGTCACTTTGAAGTACTATTTGAAATCGACCCGGACAAGCAGTTGATTATAAACCTTTACTTCCGCGATAGAGATAATTGTTCTGTAGGTAATACTTTTTATAACGAAGACTTCGTCGAATTGTAATTCCTGTTAATTTCCTCCTCGCTCATTCGAAATAAATTTGAAATGTATGTGGAATTACTTCTGTAGTGGCTATGAGAAGGTGATTTCGTATGAATATTCGATTTGTAACTGATTCGGGGGCGACGGCATCGGACTTAACCCACTAATGTTTGGCGATAAGACGGGCTGAAATGGCTATTACATTGACACCGGGGTATCGCCAACATTTCATCTACAATAGAAAAAACACCGTTAAAGTAACGGTGCTCGTCAGTGGTGCCATGCGTTTTCATTTTATCGCCTTCCTTTTTGTCTTATATTTAACCGTTAGTTATTTCGCTAACCTTCCGTTAAGGAATTCGAATATTTAGTACAAGGACACTAAGCTAGTTGAAATAACTGCAAGGTATTAGGCTCACTCTCTGGTATTATAAAAGATTGATTTAGTGTCGAAACTCCAGTACCACCAGCTTGAATTAACATCACCATCATCATCAACATACAGCATGTTGCCATCAAGGTAAGTGTTTTCATAGTCGTCACCTTCTTTCTCAGCTATAGCTATACTAGAGTATATGATAGATAAACTAGTTTAGCTTGGACTCTATCGGCAGAAAATTGGAAATTAATGTCAAATTAACTATCGTAGTGACTAAGAGGAGGAAGTATTCCATTTCGATAACTTTGTTAGAACCGCTATGTAAACTTCACTTCACTACGTATCTAAATTTTTCCCCATCATTACGTATAACAACATATTAGGGTAAAATGCAGGTTGAAGAAAGCGAAAACGACTGATGGAATCGTCTTTTTCAACTACTTCACCGCAAATCCACTAATTTGTCACTTCACCTGTCACCTATAAACTCTCCGATCCAATAATTGCTGCCATACTAGCCTACAAGAAACGAATCAACATCAATAGTTAAACGTACATTTATCCGCATAGTACAAGCCGTTTTAGCGCTCTTTTCATATACTCTAGTAACGCTAATTGTGAAGGGAGGTATACGATATGGTATTACGACTTGTACCAACGGATTTTCTAACGGTGCAGGCTGCAATTGATGCTTCAAGTTCGGGGGATAGTATAAAGATTTTAGCTGGGAAGTTTGACGGGTTTGAAGTAGATGTCGACAATTTAAAAATTTTCGGTTGTGGCATTGGTCGGACGATTATTGAAGGTGCTCCAGCGCAGGGAAGTGATGACGGTGTGGTTGTAATTTCTGACAGAATTACATTACAAGATTTCACTATCCAAGGGTTTCCAGATGAGGGAGTTCGAATCAATACTAATTTCAATGTTTTAAAGAATATTGAGTCAAAACTTAATATAGGTAGTGGTATACAGTTAATTGGAGACAACAATTTAATTATTGAGTGTTCTATCTTGATGAATAGAGATGATGGATTTAATATCTCTCCTGGGCAAAACAATTGTATATTAAAATGTGAAAGTAATGTAAATGACGGTACTGGTTATTCATTTTCTAATGTGAATAATAAGCTTCTATTAAGTACAGCTAAGGAAAACATAGATGATGGTTTATTAATTAATGATTCATTTAATACAATTATCGGAAACATATCAAATAAAAATAATGCACGAGGAATTCTAGTTGGGGCTGGTGATGGTAATAATAACATTATTAAGAATTTAACTTGCAATAACAGTGGAAGTGGAATTGAAATTGAAGATGGGGCTTTTGTAAACGCCATCGACTCTAACATCGCTCGAAACAACGGTACTGATGTCACTGACGCAGGTATTTTAATTGAAGATAGCGCAGCTGACAACACCATTCGTTTCAACGAAGCGAAAAATAACTTCGAATTTGACATCGAAGCCATTCCACCTGCTGATACTGCTAATACATTCGACGGCAACAAATGCGGAAATAGCTCTCCGCCTGGACTGTGTACCTAAACGAACAGTAGGTGTGTCAACTCGACGCGCCCCTCACCCTATTCTCACTTTAATTCCACCACTACTCGACTGCGCTTAAAACAATCGAAACGGATATTCACCGTCTAATCCATACCGTTTCTCAGCGATTATCAGCACGTGTGGCACCGATACGCCAAGAACACCACGGCTATATAAATCGATATAACGATCCATCTTTTCCCGCATCTGCTTTTCCGAGTAGATGCTTTTTGTACTTCGATAAGGAACGGAGTGCGTCGAAACAAGCAATACACGTCGGGCTCAGCCGTTCCTTTGCTGGTGTTCAATTAATTGCTCAATATGTGGCGTTTTAATATGCCTCATATCTTTAAGAGATATATCTAACTCCAGGAAAATCTTTTTAATTTGTTTTTAATCCTTATCGTAATACTTAACAGTGTAAGTCGATAAACCACGTATACGGCAATGCCTAAAAAATCCTTCTACCACTTCATCAAAGTTGGAAGTGTTGTTAGGTTCTTCCGGAATTAATTCTTGTAGAGTTCGTTTTGCCTTAACATTCTTAATTTCATTTCTTCGCTTCATACTACTGTCACCTATACCGTTTATTTCGTAAAACAGGTACTTAGTTACGTGGTACATTTCGTGTTATTCTTTAAAAATTTATACCTACGAAAACAACAAAGTTCATTCGCCCTATTCGCACCTTTATTCCGCTACTATTGGCGACATTTTTCGGCTATTCTTCATTCCACGAACAAATAAAACTCCGTTAACGACTGCGGTTGAAACAAAACCTTCCCGTCCAGTACATTCGCCACCTTCAGTAGTCTGCTGTCATTCATATCGATATAACGATTCATAGTATCATTCGTTAATTTTATCATTCGTTAAATTTCTTCAAGTTGTTCACCTAAAAAAACAAAAAAGCTCATACGCAACAATAGCGTATGAGCTTTTAATATAACGTTTTTTGAGTACGCCCTCGAAGGGAATCGAACCCCTATTTCAAGAACCGGAATCTTACGTGTTATCCATTACACTACGAGGGCATATAATAATATGGTACGACAATATATTATAAATGACAGATCGTAATTACGCAATAGCTTTTATTTGTTTTAAAAGAAGGTGAAGTGGGTAAGATGGAAAAGGTAACGTGTATCTCGTTTGGATAGATTTACATAACTCAGTACATTACGTTTGACCTTTATTGACCATCGGTGTATGATTACATTACATAAACAAAATTATACAGGAAATCCTGTAATACATTAAAAGGAGGAAGTAAGAATGAACTTAATTCCTACAGTTATTGAACAAACAAACCGTGGTGAGCGTGCTTATGATATTTATTCACGCTTATTAAAAGACCGTATTATTATGTTGGGTAGTGCCATTGATGACAATGTTGCCAACTCCATCGTCTCTCAGCTATTGTTCCTTGAAGCTGAAAATCCAGAAAAAGACATTTCCATTTACATCAACTCTCCTGGTGGAAGCATTACAGCAGGTATGGCGATTTATGACACTATGCAATTTATTAAGCCAAAAGTACAAACCATCTGCATTGGGATGGCTGCTTCTATGGGCGCATTTTTACTTGCTGCGGGTGAAAAAGGACATCGCTACGCACTTCCAAACAGTGAAGTCATGATTCACCAACCATTAGGTGGTGCTCAAGGTCAAGCGACTGAAATTGAAATTGCTGCAAAACGCATTCTTTTCCTACGTGAAAAACTAAATTCTATTTTAGCAGAACGTACTGGTCAAGATATTGAGGTAATTAGCCGAGATACAGACCGTGATAATTTCATGACAGCTGAGCGCGCACTAGAATATGGTTTAATTGACAAAATCATGACTAGACACGAAGAACAGAAATAAATGGATCCATTAAACGGAGTATTCACTTTCACTAAGTGGGTACTCTTTTTTTAGGTTGATTACTAAGAAAAACTCACATACTTAGCAGGTATGTGAGTTTTTCTCTAAGATATTAACCTTCATTTGATACAAATTCAACCAATGCTTCAATTACTTCATTTTCATCATTACCTTCAGCAATAAGGGTTACAATAGCACCTGAGTTAACCGCTAAGCTCATCAAGCCCATAATACTTTTCGCATTCACTTTCTTCCCATTTTTCTCAAGAAAGACTTCTGAAGAAAAACGATTTGCTTCCTGAACAAATAGTGCAGCAGGTCTTGCTTGTAAACCTGTTTTAAGCTTTACTTCTACTTTTTTTTCAACCATGTACCCTTCTCCCCTTTTTCATTTCATTTTTTAGTGACACTGATTCACCAGCACGCAATTTTTCAGCAATTTGATCAATTTTACGTAAACGATGATTCACACCTGATTTACTTACCGCTCCACCTGATACCATTTCACCTAGCTCTTTTAATGTTACGTCTTGGTACGCTACACGAAGTTCGGCGATTTCCCTAAGCTTATCTTGTAAAACGTTAAGACCAACTGTTTCTTCAATATAGCGTATATTTTCAACTTGCCGCAATGCAGCTCCAATTGTTTTATTTAAGTTGGCTGTTTCACAATTAACAAGGCGGTTAACGGAATTTCTCATATCACGTACAATTCTAACGTCTTCAAATCGCATAAGTGCATTATGTGCCCCAATGATATTTAATAATTCGGTAATCTTTTCTGCCTCTTTTAAATAGGTAATGAACCCTTTCTTCCGCTCTAATGTTTTACTATTCAGACCGAAATCATTCATTAAGCTTGAAAGTGCTTGGTTATGTTCTTCATAAAGAGAAAAAATCTCTAAATGATATGAAGAAGTTTCCGGATTATTAACAGAACCCCCAGCAAGAAATGCCCCTCTTAAGTAGCTACGTTTACAACATTTCTTCTTAACAAGTTCATTCGAGATATTATAAACAAAGGAAAATCCTTCTTTCAAAATCATTAAATCTTCTAAAATTTGTTTTGCTCCTTCGTTTAACCGAACGATGTATACATTATTCTTTTTTAGCCTCATTTTTTTTCGAACGAGTAGCTCAACTGGAAGATCATATATCTTCTTAATTAACGTATATATTCTTCTAGCAATCGCCGCATTCTCTGTTTGAATATTTACAATTAATGTACGATTGGAGAAGGATAGGGAGCCATTCATTCGAATGAGCGCGGACAATTCCGCTTTTGCACAGCAATCTTTCACTTCTAAATTCGTTAGTTCTTTTTTCGTTTCGGATGCAAACGACATACCCTACACCCCCTGGACAAACGGTTGCATAACGTCATTCTAACAAAGAATTATTATTAATTATGCTTCTCGTCTTCTAATAATGAATAAATTATTTTTGCCACTTCGTCTGTATTATGACGAATGGTATGTTCTCCTTCAAATGAAAGGATGCTTTCACTTAACACGTCAAGACCGAGCTCTACTAATTGTTCAATATCAAACACAACTGGCTTAGCTAACTCTTCTTTATATTTTTCCTGAACAGCCTGAGGGACTTCTTCATTGTTTACTAATATTATATCAAGAAAGCTAGACTTCATGTGGTCATAAATCGCTTTTACATGATCACTCGCTGTAAAATCAAGCGTTTCTCCAGCTTGTGTCATAATGTTACATATATAAAGCTTCTTTGCACTTGCTTTGCTTACTTCCTCGCCAATCTGTGGTACGAGGAGATTAGGTAATAGGCTTGTATACAAGCTCCCTGGACCTATTATGATTAAATCAGCTTCTTTAATTGCTGTAATTGTTTCTGGAAGAGGGTCTAGACTGTTTGGAGTTAGAAAGACCTTTTTAATTTTCTTCCCGGAATATGGAATCTTTGATTCTCCAGATACAATAGTACCATCCTCCATTTCAGCGTGAAGCACCACACTTTGGTTAGCTGCAGGAAGAACCTTTCCTCTAACATTTAAAACTCGACTCATCTCTTGAATTGCATGTACAAAGTCACCGGAAATAGAGGTCAATGCCGCAATCATTAAATTTCCTAGTGAGTGTCCCATCAACTCATTGGATGTGTTAAATCGATGCTGAAACAGCTGTTCGATTAAAGGCTCAACTTCAGACAGCGCTGCTAAAACATTACGGACATCTCCTGGTGGTGGGATATCAAGTTCATCCCGAAGCCGACCAGAACTTCCCCCATCATCAGCCACTGTAACGATGGCAGTTATATCTACTGGATACTTTTTAAGCCCTCTTAGTAATACAGGGAGCCCCGTCCCCCCTCCTAGGATGACAACTTTCCGTTGGTCAGGCACTATCATGCATTCTTTTCCTTTCTCTTTTTAACATCTCGATGAAATACTTTAGTCGGGTAATCTTTGACAAAATAATTCGAGAAATACTCCGCTAATGCCACAGATCGATGCTGACCACCGGTACAGCCTATCGCCACGACTAACTGGCTTTTCCCCTCCCGCTTATAATGTGGTAACATAAACGAAAGTAAATCCGTTGTTTTTTCAATAAATTTATTCGTTTCATTCCATTTAAGTACATAGCTCGACACTTCTTCATCTAATCCGGTTTTTGGTCGCATCGTTTCTATATAGAATGGGTTAGGTAAAAAACGAACATCAAACACTAAATCTGCATCGATTGGGATACCATGTTTAAAACCAAATGACATGATATTGATGGTAAAAGTGGATTGATGCTCAGCAGAGAACTCTGTTATAATTTTACCTCTTAGCTCTTTAGGCTTCATCTCACCTGTATTGTAGATAATTTGGGCACGCCCTTTAAGCTCTTCTAACAGATCACGTTCTTGCTTTATTCCTTCTAAAGGTAATCCTGAAGGAGCGAGTGGATGAGTACGTCTCGTTTCTTTATACCGTCTCACAAGCGTAGCATTATCTGCGTCTAAATAAAGTATTTGAGGGGCAATCCAAGATGTTTCTGCCAAATCATCTAAAGCGATGAATAAATGTTCAAAGAATTCTCTTCCACGCAAATCCATGACAAGTGCCACTTTATCCATTTTTCCTCCGGATTCCTTCATTAACTCCAGAAACTTAGGTAATAGGGTTGGAGGAAGATTATCAACACAAAAGAACCCTAAGTCCTCAAAGCTCTGAATGGCTACTGTCTTTCCAGCTCCTGACATTCCTGTAATAATCACTAATTGCACATCACTAACTGATCCTGTACTCATGACACCCCTACCTTTCTTAGCTCGGATCTAACCGATAGGATAATAATTCAAAATCAGGTGTATACGTAAACGTTCCATAAATGATGCCTTGTCCATGCACCATATAATCTAATATGTGATAGTCCCCTTCTGCCATCGGTAATTCCTTTATATTTTCGAGGGGATGCCAACTAATTTTTCCTTCTTCTGATTCCTTTAAGTTAACACCATCTGCTTCTTCGGCAAAAAATGTGAACATCATCCACTCGGATGTAATCCGGCCTTCTTCTTTAATTATAAATGTAAAAATCCCTTTCATTTGGGGAGAGCGAAGGTAAATACCCGTCTCTTCACGAAATTCACGAATTACAGCATCTTTAACAGATTCTCCTGGCTCCATCTTGCCACCAGGTGCAACCCACCAGCCTCTTCGTGGCTTTTTTAACAGTAGGACCTGACCGTCTTTAAGATATAAACAATTCGTAACTCGTTGCAAAATATCACCTCAAAGCTTATTCAGCCATTATCATTCTTTTTATTATACTATTTTTGCAACCCCCTCACAATGTATTAAGCCCGTTCGCGCACGTCTTATCACCATTTAAACAAACTATATTTATAAAAAATAGACACAGGAAACTCCTGTGCCTTCTACGGGATTTATTAACTTAAAGGGGGTCAATTTCTTAATTTCTATATTACCTTACTTACATTTCACTACTGTTACAACCTGTTTAAAACAGAGTTACGCTTTATTAAAGCTACATTAACTTTTTTGACATTCAGCTTTATTATACCTTTAACTTTTCCTTCAACTCTTCAACATAATGCTGTACTGCTTGCGCTGCAATACTTCCATCGCCCGTTGCTGTCACAATTTGGCGAAGTGTTTTTTCACGAACATCTCCTGCAGCAAAAACACCTGGTACCTTCGTTTCCATTAACTCGTTTGTTTCAATATACCCTGCTTCATTCGTAATCTTTAGGTTTACAAATGGTTTTGTTAATGGGACCATGCCGATATAAATGAATACACCGTTTGTAGGGAATTCTTTCTCCGTATTGTCCTTTGTAGAAACAAGGGTTACACTCCCTACTTTTCCATCTTTCTCATTTATTTCTTTCACTGTATGACTCCAAATAAAATCAATTTTTTCATTTTGGAACGCGCGATCTTGAAGAATTTTTTGAGCACGTAATTCATCACGACGGTGAACAATGGTTACTTTATTCGCGAATCGAGTTAAATAAACTCCTTCTTCTACTGCCGAGTCTCCTCCACCTACTACAACTAAATCTTTTCCTTTAAAGAAAGCACCGTCACACACTGCACAATAAGAAACTCCACGTCCGCCTAGCTCATTTTCACCAGGAACTCCAATATGCTTATATTCAGCACCAGTAGTAATGATGACAGCGTATGCTTTATATTCTTTAGAGCCTGCTTTGACGATTTTATATTCCTCACCATCAACAACCTCTTTAATATCTCCGTATGCGTACTCTGCGCCAAATTTTTTCGCATGATCAAACATTTTATTAGAAAGGTCTGGCCCTAAAATGTGGTCAAAACCAGGATAGTTTTCAACCTCTTCTGTATTAGCCATTTGCCCACCTGGAATTCCTCTTTCAATCATTAAAGTCGAGAGATTAGCACGAGATGTATATACAGCTGCCGTCATCCCAGCAGGACCTGCACCAATGATGATAACATCATAAATTTTTTCTTCGCTCACGACACAACACTCCTTCTGTTCTTGTCAATTGTATTATATAAATAATATTTCCTATATACTGTTATCCTATAAAAAACGAGCATATTCGTCCATGAATATGCTCAACATAAGTAATTATTTACAATTTTAGTATATTCAATAAGAGTAGTTACAGAAATACCATACTTTTCCGCAATTTCTTTTTGCGAGCAACGTTCTGAACGAAGTTTAACCCATATATATTCGGTCGCTGCTGCAAAAGCTTTTCCATTTTGAAAGGAGTCTCCAGCGCTTAACCCTTTTTCAGCTATCGTAAACCATAATAAATATAAGCCTGAACTAACCGAGTTGATCGGTTGATTGTGTTTATATAAATTGAGCGCGATTTCTTGAAGTTTACGAATTCGAACCTCTTGTAAAACCGCATTTCCTGGATGTAATACCTCTTCTAAATATTCTCTTTCTAACTTAGTAAAAATAGAAAGCTCATTGAATTTTGGATGTGAGAGCAATTGCTTCTGCTTATCACTAACTGAAAGTAGAAAAAGTCCGAACAAACGCTCTTCAGAATAGGAACTCTTTAGTTTCCTCATTAACGAGGGGATATGATTTTCAAATCCTTTATCTTGTTGACTATCTTCAACCCATGGCTCTTGTCCTTTTTTTTCTGGACTTTCAAGTAACACTTTTTCCCAAGCACTATACGCCGTTTTTTCATTACCAGTATAATACGCTGATTTTGCCAACCAATAATAAAAGCTAGATTCGCTGTCGTACCCTTGCTTATATAAATTCTTTAACCATTTATATGCAGAATGATAATCTCCAATTAAAGCGAACGTGGCTCCAAGTTTAAAACGGTGCTCATAAGCTATCGGACGCACTTTTTCTAAGCCTATCAATATGGCCTTTAAATTAGGCTCATCCTGTTCGTAAAAATACAATACAGCTAAATTACAAAGTGCATGTAAATTCCCCGGATTTTTTTCTAATACTTCAGCTAAAATTTTTTGAGCTGTCTTGATCTCCCCTAAATAAAAATGCGCCAAAGCTAAATTATTATAAGCAGACCAAAATTCTGGATATTCCTTTATAACATCCTCTAATAAAGCAATCGCCTTTCGGAAATTGCCAGACTCCAGCAGTTGTTTCCCCTCTTCTTGCTTTACAATTAAGTCATCTTGCTCATACAATAAATCAAGTGCTTCATCTGAATCTAATTCTAATAATTCAAGTAATTCCTCTGCATCCTCAATAAATTCTTTCGCTTTATCTCGCTCTATATATTCCATCACATACTTATATGCTTCCTTAAATAGTCCTAAATGAGCATAATTATTTGCTAAAAAGTAGTAGCATTCCGTCATATAAGGATCTAGGTCCTCTAATATATTATGAAGCAATTTATTGGACTGCTGATATTCTCCCATTTCTGTTTTCACAATCGCCAACTGGCAAGCAATCATTGGCTCCAATGGCTCTAATTGTAAGGCGCGGTCCAAATATTTATTTGATTTTTGGAGTTCTTGGCGATGGTATGCCTTAACCCCTTTGTTGAAATAATATTCACCTGTTGGAACGAAAGAAAGTAACTTACCTCTTTCATTTTTCACACTTGAGCCTTTTCTCATTAACATCCCCCGAACATATTATTAACTACCGTAGTATATCACATCTACCATAATTGCTGAACTATTGTCGAAAGATATTTAATGGAAAAAAATCACTTTTTGTTAAAAGTAGATTTTCATGTCTTTTCATTAAAAAGTGTTTTATTCTTTAATAATATAGAGCATGTAGAGATTAATAGCGACTACATGAAAATGAACAATTTGTTTAGTCATTTCTTTAGCAGGAGGTATTGTAAGAACCACTTTCAATATAAGCAACCTCAATCGTAATCGACGATTATTTTATTCCGTGAACATAGACATTAGTTTTCAACATTTCAATCCCCTTTTCCATAAATCGGATCATGTTGCCACCGTGTCTGAAGCTCTTCTTTAGAGTAAATTATCTTCATTGGATTTCCTCCAACAAATGAACCTGCTGGAACATCTTGATGTATTAATGTACCGGCTGATACAATAGCTCCGTCGCCAATTTTCACACCAGGTAATATGGTACAGTTCGCACCAATCATTACTTCGCTGCCAATTTCCACATTCCCCAACCGATATTCCTTAATTAAATATTCATGGGCTAAAATCGTTGTGTTATACCCTATGACTGTATTTCGCCCAACTGAAATTTTTTCAGGGAACATTACATCCAGCATGACCATTAAGGCAAAAGACGTTTGATCGCCTACTTTCACCCCTAAAAAATTGCGGTACAACCAATTTTTCATTGCTAAAAAAGGGGTGTACCGAGCGAGCTGGATAATAATGAAATTTTTGACAACTTTCCAAAATGGAACAGTTTTATATACATGCCATAGAGAATTTGCCCCTTGAACTTCAAAACGGGTTGTACGCCTCATCCTTATTCCACTCCTAAAAGATCTAGTAAATCAGGCATTTTATCTAACATATAATCCGGTTCATAATGTTCTAAGTAATCTCTTCCTTTAGCAGACCATGCTACACCAATTGATTTTGTGCCAGCATTTTTCCCTGCCAATATATCATGGTGGTTATCACCAATCATAACGGCTTCATTTGGTAGTGAATTCAGTTTCGTTAACGCTAATTGGATAGGTTCAGGATCTGGTTTCGCCTTTGTCACATCGTCTAAAGCGACGATTACATCAAAGTAGGCTTTTAGCCCCATTAACTCTAAGCCTTTAATGACAACATTGTGGATTTTTGTAGAGACAATGGCTAGTTTATATCCTCTTTCATGCAGCTTAGCAACCGTTTCTTTCACTCCTTCGAATTCCTTCACAAGTGCATCATGATTTTCAAGATTATACTTGCGGTAACAATCTACCATTTCTCTTACTTGTTCTGGCGCTACCTTTTCAAAGCTTTCTTCTAGCGGTGGACCGATAAAAGGTAATACATCCTCCAATTTATACTGATCAGGAAAAAAGCGGTTTAACGTATATAAAAATGATGAAATGATAAGTTCGTTCGTATCAATTAATGTTCCATCCAAATCAAACAAAATAGTGTTGGTGTTTTTCATGATAGTGTAACTTCCTTTCCTTTGGAAACATTCGCTTTAGACCAAATCCTTCCGACAATAAACGTTAGAACAACGGCTGTACCGAGTCGAATCAATAGGAGCGGCCATATTGGTATTCCAAGTGGGAGAAAGATTAATGTATCCTCTACCACTGCATGGCAAGCTACTAAAAAAATAAAGGCAAGTGTAACATCTCTTCTACTAACATTATCTTCTTTTACAGCCTGAATCATAACGCCTGCCCCGTAAGCCAACCCAAATAAAAAACCTGCTGCTAACGTTGTCGTTGTATTTTCTTTCATTCCTAATGAACGGGTTAAAGGGGACATTGCATTCGAAAACTTCGGTAGCCATTGATAATCTTTTAATAGCTGAATGCCTATCATTAGTGGTATGACAATAATTGCTAGCTGTATTACACCAATTACTGCTTTTTGAAAGGCGGTAAACCATATCATTTTCCATCCGACAATATCCCCTGTTTGTGGAACAAAACCATATTGAGCAAGCTCTCCTCCACCACTCCATACATAATGAATGACAAGTGCTGAAGTAAGGGCTAAGCCAATCCTAACAAGAAGAACGACCCACAGCTTAACACCTACTCTTACAGCTACGCCTGTTTCAATGAGTAAGTTGTGGGAAAATGACAACATAATAGCAATAATAAATACTTCCTTTACTGTCAACTCTAATGAAAGAATGCCTCCAATCCCTGCATATAGGTTCAAAAAATTACCTAATACAAGCGGAATCGCCGCATCTCCAGATAAACCAAACCAATTCATAAAAGGAGTGATCTGTTTGATCACCCAAGGTAGTATTGCTGTATATTGAAGAAGCGACACAATCAGGGTGATAGGAAAGATAACCTTTCCTAGTGCCCACGTGGTGCTTAACCCAACCTTTGCCCCTTTTCCAACCGATTCCCACATACTACTCTCTCCTTCTATTCACTTACTTCTTGATAGCGTACAGGAGCTTTACGAGTTTTGCGAAGATATAACCAAACGCTAACTGCTCCTATAATAAGGACAATGGAAAGGACTTGAGCAGCTCTTAATCCAGGTGCCACCATTAAACTGTCTGTTCGTAGCCCTTCGATAAAGAATCTCCCAATCGAATACCAAGTTACATACAATAAGAACATATACCCGCGCTGAGGGTTCATTCTTCTAATGAATAGCAACAGAATAATCCCACCAAAATTCCACAATGATTCATAAAGGAAGGTTGGATGATAATAAACGCCACCAATATACATTTGATTTATAATCCAATCAGGTAAATATAAGTTCTCTAAAAAAGAGCGAGTGACGGGGCCACCGTGTGCCTCTTGATTAATAAAATTCCCCCAACGTCCAATGGCTTGTCCGATTAATAGGCTCGGTGCCGCAATATCGGCAATCACCCAGAAAGACATTTTCTTCATTTTTGCATACAAAATAGTGGTAATTACCGCTCCGATTAAAGCTCCATGGATGGCAAGTCCCCCGTTCCAAATTTGGATAATTTTCTCTGGGTACTTAGCATAATATTCCCATTGAAAAATAACATAGTATATTCTTGCCCCAATAATTGCAGCAGGTATCGCCCACATTAATAAATCAGGAAATAAATCGGGATCTAATCCCAATCGCTTTGACTCTCGTATAGCAATATATAACGCTAAAATAATCCCCAAACCAATAAGAATTCCGTACCAGTTGACGGACAAACTGCCAATTTTAAATGCTATTGGATTGATTGGCTCCATTGTTTCCACTCCCTCTATAATTCTTCATTATCATCTTGTTCTGCTGATGAAATTGCTCCTGATAAACGCTCCTGAAATTGCTCTGCCGCATTAACTCCCATACGTTTTAAACGAAAATTCATCGCAGCAACTTCAATGATAACAGCTAAATTTCGCCCAGGTCGTACCGGTACCGTTAATTTAGGTATATCCGTATCAATAATTCTCATGGTTTCCTCTTCTAAACCTAAACGGTCGTAATGTTTGGTCTTATCCCATATTTCTAAATTTATGACCAAAGTAATTCGTTTATAGCTCCTAACAGCTCCAGCACCAAATAAGGTCATCACATTAATAATGCCAAGTCCTCTTATTTCTAGTAAATGTTCGATTAACTCTGGTGAGCCACCTATCAGTGTATCCGTATCCTCCTGTCGAATTTCTACACAATCATCAGCTACTAAACGGTGGCCTCGCTTCACTAATTCCAGTGCTGTTTCACTCTTTCCGACACCACTTTTCCCGATGATCATCACACCCACACCATATATATCTACAAGCACGCCGTGTACGGCCGTTGTTGGTGCTAATTTACTTTCAAGGAAATTGGTTAAACGACTAGAAAACCTCGTTGTTTTAAGCGAAGAACGCATTAGTGGAACAGAGTATTTTTCAGCAGCCAACTTTAACTCATCTGGTACCTCTAAGTCTCTTGAGATACAAATCCCTGGCGTGATGTCTGTACATAGTTTATCCATGCGGACCTCTCGCTCTTCCTTACTCAACTTTTCTAAAAAAGAAAGTTCAGTCTTCCCAAGGAGTTGAATTCGTTCAGCAGGATAATAGTTGAAGTAGCCTGCTATTTCTAAACCAGGTCGAGAGATATCACTCGTTGTTATCGGCCTGTGAATACCTTCCTCACCACTAATTAATTCTAAGTTGAATTTTTCAATAATATCTGTTGTTCGCACTTTCGCCATTGAATTACTGCCTCCTTCATGCCAATATACTAGCGGCCATATGTATTCAATATACCATTCTATTGTAGCACTTTTCCATTTCTCTAAACCAGAGAACATTTTCCCCAAAATAACATAGGAGCAGTGTCCATTGTACATAGTTTCACATATATATAAAGTATCCTACCATAAAGGAGTGAAGAAATAATGAAGATAATGCTAGATGCTGGACATGGCCTTAGCACTCCAGGAAAAAGGTCACCAGATGGAATGAGAGAATATGAATTTAACTCTAAAGTAGTTCAGTATGCTAGGGATGGATTAAAAGCTTACGAAGACGTAACCGTATTTTTTTCCCATTCGGATAGTAGAGATGTTCCCCTATCTGAAAGAACAAACTTAGCAAACGCTAAAAATGTAGATGTATTCCTTTCTGTTCACGCCAATGCATTCGGGGATGGCGGATGGAATAGCGTAAGTGGAGTTGAAACATACGTATATCCCTCTCGACCAGCTGAAGCTCTATCATTGGCTACTAAAGTCCAAAGAAATGTTGTAAATGTTGCTAAACTTCGTGACCGAGGGGTTAAAACCGCAAACTTTCATGTGCTAAGAGAAACAAAAATGACAGCCGTTCTTGTCGAATGTGGGTTCATGACCAATCGAAACGATGCAAGACTACTAAAATCAGATAGCTACAGAAAACAGGTCGCTGATGCACTTGTACAAGCTCTAGCTTCACAATATAAGCTTAAGAAAAAACCGAAGGGATTATATAAAGTACAAGTGGGCGCCTATAGTTCAAAAGAAAATGCAGAACGAATTGCAGCTCAATTAAAAGCTAAAGGTTTTCCTTCCTACGTTTATTACGAAGAATAATATTTAATTTTAGAAGAAATGTTCAAAGAAACAACTCCGTTTTTACATTTCCTCTCTAACGTTGCTCTCTTCGATTCTCACCCTTCGGTATTAATAGCTAAAAGCCGCTCCCCAAAAAGAACGGCTTTTTAAGACTATTATTCTTTATCAAAAATCACTTTTTGAAAAAGGAGATTTGCGATTGATATAAGGATTGAAGCAAGCAACGCCATTCCAAAACTTGAAATGTCAAATGCATCTCCCATAATCCATTCAGTCAGCATTAACGTAGTAGCATTAATAACAAATAAAAATAAGCCTAAAGTAACAATTGTTACTGGAAGGGTTAATATTATTAAAATGGGACGGACTAAAACATTTAAAATCGATAGAATAAAGCTAGCGCCGATTGCCGCGCCAAAACTGGAAACACTAAAGGAATCGAAATAACCGTCAAGTGCCAGAAACAATACCGCGTTAATGATAATTGTAAATAACCATTTCACTCTCTTATCCTACATCCTTTCGTTCATCAATATAATTATAAGGTGCATATAAAATAAATTGCTCAACAACAAAACTTGCTTGCATTAGTCTAAAAATATGAGTAAAGTACTTCCAAAATTACTCTATTGAATTTTAACTGAACCTGTTTTTGTATCAGCAAACACATGCAATTGTCTTGGTAATAACCCCTTTTTTGTAAACTGGAGTTGTTTTTGAACTAGTTCATTTTTTTCTTCTAATATTGTAATATCTGACAGTCTTATATTAAAGTTACCGAGGTTTGATTTTAATTCACCGTTAATAGACTGTTCATTTGGTATCGTCATGTTAATATTTCCTGTAACGGTTTTCATGTGTAATGTTTCGCTGTTATCTCCGATTAATTCGCATTCAACCGTACCACTTAAAGATTGAAGATCAATGCGCTCACTTTCGCCCTGAAACAAAATACTCCCGTGAATCGTCTCAGCTTCTACCTTCCTACTAACACATTGCTCAAGAATCAATGCTCCGTTAGCTGTTTCAGCGTCAATAGACTGAGTGATTAATTTCTTCGTTCGTAATTTTCCGTTAGCCGTTTTAAAACGAAAATCGTTTACAATTAGTTCTTTACCCACTAATCCTCCGTTGAATGTTTTAACGGATAACTTTTCAAATTGACACTTCGGTAAATAAAGGGCCGTATCTATTTTTATCCACTTATACGGCATTAAAAAAAATAAATGTCCCTTTTCAACTGAAAACGTTGTATTATCTAAAAATATTTTCCGGGCTTCTTCCACATCCTCTGTTCTGTAAACCTTTACGTGACATTCCATTCGAACGTCCCTCTGATCCCAAGGAATAATCTCAATATTTCCGTTAAATAAATCCAATTCAATTTGTTGAATACCATCACCGCTATGCTGGAAAACATGAGAGAACGTTACTGATTGACCAAATTGAAAATCTAAATCAAGATTTTTAACCTTTTGAAGGGTAGACTGTACAAAGTCCATAACCTTTTCTTTCGTAGAATTGAAATTAGGACCGTCATCTTTTTTCTCTTTTTTAGTCGAAATAACCAATTCATTAATGATTTTTTCTTCCTTCTCTTTACTTTTCTTTTCAGCCTGGTCTAACGCTTCTAGTAATGTTAATGCCTCTTGTGCTGACAAAGCACCACTTTCCACCATCTCTAATATCCTTTTTCGTTCTTTATTCATCCTCATCTCTCCTCCTTACTACAGAAGTACTTTCACACCTTTATATACATTCCATATTACTATAATCATCACAAATATTAAGTAAATGGCAATTGAACTTATTAGAAAAAATGGAATTCCACTCCCTGTAGCGATGACACCAATATCAAAAAATATGGAAAGTAAAAGAAATGGTACTCCGATAATGGGAATAATATGAGAAATTAAAGCTTTCATAGCATGACCTTTTACTTCTTTATCCGTTGACACGAAAAAGACGACTAACGGAAAAACAAAACCTGCGAAAAAAATGCTAAAATACGATAAGGATGATAATATCTTATTCGTTTCCATCGTTTTCATCTCCTTTATTAATAGGTACGGTTAAACGTTAAAAAAGTTTCGTCGAAACTGAAAATAAAAGAGGCTGGGACAAAACTAAATGTACCATTCTCTAAGCCGAATAATTTATTATATAACAAGAGTTATAATTACAAAAACCGAACTATATTGGAACTCTATATTAGAGTTTTTCATTATAGTTCGGTTTTTCCTTTGGCTGGAATGCTTCTGTCCCAGCCTCTTTCTTTATACCCGTCTGTAACACTATAGTTAAGGGAGAAAGACATCATTTCTCTCATTTTTATGCTTTGCTCCCACCACTAATACTAAATTTCACCTTCCAAACAGGATGCTACAGCATGGTTCCTTACGATGAAACACTTTCATGCTCTAATAGCTTTTTCTTCATTCTTTCACGATCCCTTTGAAGAATAGGCTTTAAATATTTCCCTGTATAAGACCCTATCTTTTCTGCTACTTTTTCAGGAGTACCTTTGGCAATAATTTGCCCCCCTTTGTCTCCTCCCTCAGGCCCTAGATCAACAATATAATCAGCCGCTTTAATAACATCAAGATTATGTTCGATTACTAAGACGGTATCACCGTTTTCTACAAGACGCTGTAAAACAATCAGTAGTCGAGCAATATCATCCACATGTAAACCCGTTGTAGGTTCATCTAAAATATATAGTGAGCGTCCAGTCGAACGACGGTGTAGTTCGGATGCCAGCTTTACGCGTTGCGCTTCACCGCCGGATAACGTTGTCGCGGGTTGACCTAATTCCATATATCCTAATCCTACGTCAGCAATGGTTTGAAGCTTACGGTGAATTTTAGGAATGTTTTCAAAAAAAGGTAGAGCGTCTTCAATCGTCATTTTAAGAACGTCTGCTATGTTCTTCCCTTTATACTTTACTTCAAGGGTTTCACGATTATATCTCTTTCCATGACAAACCTCACAAGGTACATATACATCCGGCAAGAAATGCATCTCAATTTTTATAATTCCATCACCACGACACGCTTCACAACGGCCACCTTTTACATTAAAGGAGAACCTCCCCTTTTTATAGCCTCGTACCTTTGCTTCATTCGTTGTCGCAAAAACGTCACGAATATCATCAAACACACCAGTATATGTAGCAGGATTAGAGCGCGGAGTTCGTCCTATAGGTGATTGATCAATATCAATCACTTTATCTAAATGCTCCACACCTTTAATTTCTTTATATACACCTGGCTTACTTTTAGATCTATGAAGCTTTTGAGCTAACGACTTATGAAGGATTTCATTAATTAACGTACTTTTTCCTGAACCCGATACCCCTGTTACGGCAATAAACATTCCCAGTGGAAACTTGACTCTAACATTTTTTAGATTATTTTCCTTTGCCCCAATAATTTCGACATACCGCCCGTCCTCTTTACGACGTTCTAAAGGAAGAGGAATGAATTTCTTACCAGCTAAATACTGGCCTGTTAATGAATCGTCCATTTTCATAACTTCATCTGGGGTACCTGCAGCGACGATTTCTCCACCATGTACACCTGCTCCTGGGCCAACATCAATTAAATAATCTGCTGCAAGCATTGTATCTTCATCATGTTCAACAACAATAAGTGTATTCCCAATATCTCTCATATTTTGAAGCGTGGCAATTAATCGGTCATTATCGCGCTGATGTAAACCAATGGAAGGCTCATCAAGAATATATAGAACTCCCGTTAAGCGAGAACCGATTTGGGTAGCAAGCCTAATCCGCTGGGCCTCTCCACCAGACAAAGTGCCTGCAGCTCTACTCATCGTCAAATAGTCTAGCCCTACGTTGACTAAAAACCCTAAACGTTCACGAATTTCTCTTAATATTAAATTGGCAATTTTCATGTCCTTTTCAGAAAGTGATAACATCTCGAAGAATTTATCCGCATCTTCAATGGAAAGAATAGTGATTTCCCCAATATGACGGTCAGCTATTTTAACAGAGAGTGCCTCTGGCTTTAAGCGGTGTCCCTTACAGGTTGGGCATGCTTGCTGAGCCATATACTTTTCCATTTGTTCACGAATATAATCTGAACTCGTTTCACGATATCGGCGCTCAATATTGCCGATAACTCCTTCAAATTGAATATGATTTTCTCGAACTTGGCCAAAATCATTCTCATAACGAAAATATACTTGTTCATTTCCAGACCCATACAATATTTTATCAAGTTGATCTGAACCGAGCTCCTTCACTGGAACATCCATATCAATTCCATAGTGATTGGCAACAGCTGATAACAATTGTGGATAATATTGTGAACTAGTTGGTTCCCAAGGAGCAATTGCATGTGATTTTAAACTCAACTGGTCATTTGGAATGATCAATTCCTTGTCTACTTCTAGTTTTGTTCCTAATCCATCACAGCTTGGGCATGCTCCATACGGAGAATTAAAAGAAAACATGCGAGGCTCAAGCTCACCAATTGAAAAGCCACAAATAGGACAAGCATGATGTTCAGAAAATAACAATTCTTCTTCTCCGATCACGTCAATAATCACTCGGCCTTCAGCTAACTTTAATGCTGTTTCTAATGAATCCGCTAACCTTGCCTCTACTCCTTCTTTCACGACTACTCTGTCTACAATTACTTCAATGCTATGTTTTTTATTTTTTTCAAGCTGTATATCTTCACTTAAATCATGCATATCTCCATTAATTCTTACACGAACATACCCTTGTTTCTTTACTTCCTCCAAAGCTTTTACATGCGTTCCTTTTCTTCCTGACACAATCGGTGCCAGTACTTGGAGCTTTGTTCTTTCTGGGTATTCAAGAATACGATCCACCATTTGTTCAATTGTTTGAGACGTAATTTCAATTCCATGATTAGGACAAATCGGTTTTCCGACCCTTGCATAGAGAAGGCGTAAGTAGTCATATATTTCCGTCACCGTTCCAACGGTAGATCGTGGATTTCGACTCGTCGTTTTCTGATCGATAGAAATCGCTGGAGAAAGCCCTTCAATCGCATCAACATCCGGTTTATCCATTTGGCCAAGAAATTGGCGTGCATAGGCTGATAATGATTCAACATAACGACGTTGTCCCTCCGCATACACTGTATCAAACGCAAGGGAGGATTTCCCTGACCCAGATAAGCCTGTTAAGACGACCAGTTTATCCCTCGGGATTGTGACGTCGATATTTTTTAAATTATGAGCCCTAGCTCCTTTTACAACAATATGATCAATACCCATTTCATGGTCATCCTTCCGCTTTTAACTCTAATATTGTATCCCTTAACTGCGCAGCTCTTTCAAAGTCAAGTGCTTTGGCTGCATCCTTCATATCTCCTTCAAGTTGAGTTAATAAATTCTCTTTTTCAGTTTTGGTTAATTTCTTCGTCGCTTGTGTAGCTGGTGTATATTCTGCTGACTCCTCCGCAGCATGCGAGGCTCGTATTACTTCACGAATTTCCTTCTGAATGGTTCTTGGAACAATATCATGCTTTTCATTGTATTCCATTTGAATTTCACGACGACGCTTCGTCTCATCGATTGCTTTTTGCATAGAATCCGTCATTTTATCTGCATACATAATAACGTGACCGTTTGCATTTCGAGCGGCCCGACCCATCGTTTGGATTAAGGAGCGTTCCGACCGTAAAAAGCCTTCTTTATCAGCATCTAATATTGTCACTAAAGATACTTCTGGAATATCAAGACCCTCTCTTAGTAAATTAATTCCTACGAGTACATCATATTTACCTAACCTTAATTCCCGTATAATCTCTATTCGTTCTAATGTCTTCACTTCAGAATGCAAATATTGCACTTTAATCCCTAATTCCTTCAAATAATCTGTTAAATCTTCTGACATTTTCTTCGTTAATGTCGTTACTAGCGTCCGCTCATTTCGGTTTATACGCTCTTGAATTTCATCTACAAGATCATCTATTTGTCCCTCAATTGGCTTGACCTCTATCGTCGGGTCTAATAATCCGGTCGGACGAATAATTTGCTCCACCATTTTCGGACTATGTTCTATTTCATATGGACCTGGTGTGGCGGTTACATATACAAGTTGATTTGTTTTCTTCTCAAATTCATTAAACTGCAACGGCCGATTGTCCATGGCCGATGGCAAGCGAAACCCATGGTCAACAAGCACTTTTTTACGTGCTTGATCTCCGTTATACATCCCGCGAACTTGTGGAAGTGTCACGTGGGACTCATCAATAATCATTAAAAAATCTTCAGGAAAATAATCCAATAAAGTATATGGGGTCGAACCAGATGGTCGTAAAGTTAAATGACGTGAATAATTCTCAATTCCGGAGCAAAAACCCATTTCACGCATCATTTCTAAATCATAGCGGGTCCGTTGTTCTAATCGTTGAGCCTCTAGAAGTTTGTCTTCTTCACGAAGAATCGTTAGCTGCTCTTCTAGCTCTTTCTCAATATTTTCAATGGCTAAACGCATCTTCTCCTCTCTCGTTACAAAGTGAGATGCTGGGAAAATAGCGACATGATCTCGCTCTGCTACCACTTCCCCTGTAAGGGAGTCTATCTCTCTAATCCGGTCTATTTCATCGCCAAAAAATTCAACACGTATACACTGCTCGTCTCTTGATGCAGGAAAAATTTCAACAACATCTCCCCGCACCCTGAACGTACCCCGGCGAAAATCAATATCGTTTCGTTCATATTGTACGTCAACTAACTTATGAAGCAACTGATTCCTCTCAAGCTCCATTCCAACTCGAAGGGAGACGACAAGCTCCCGATACTCTTCAGGAGAACCCAAACCGTATATACAGGATACACTCGCAATCACGATGACATCCTTACGTTCAAATAATGATGAGGTAGCTGAATGTCTAAGCTTATCAATCTCATCATTAATGCTAGCATCCTTTTCAATGAATGTATCCGTTTGAGGGACGTAGGCTTCTGGTTGATAATAATCATAATAACTAACAAAATACTCTACTGCGTTGTCTGGGAAAAACTCCTTGAACTCACTATAAAGTTGTCCTGCTAATGTTTTATTATGAGCAATAACTAAAGTCGGTTTCTTCACTTTCTCAATCACATTCGACATTGTAAAAGTTTTACCCGTACCAGTTGCTCCTAACAAGGTTTGATGACGCTTCCCCTCATTGATGCCTTCAACAATCTTCTGAATTGCTTTCGGTTGGTCTCCTTGAGGTTGATATTTAGATTTCAACTGAAAATTATCCACTGTACTGCCTCCCATCTGCGTCACCGCTTCAACTAACGCGTCCATTTTAAACAATTGATTACGCTTTCCACTTTATTCTCATTTTACCACAAAAGAAACAGGATAAACCACCAAAAAGCGAACGTTTGTTTGATTTTTTATAAAACTACTTATAATGTTAGATTTACAGTCGCCGTCCAGTTTTTTTGTTCGTACAATTATGAACGAAATCCTCTTTTGTATAGGCTTTTGCCTTTTTAAGCAAGCAATTAAAGACACCATTTATCACTTTCGCCCAACATATGCGCAATAGAAAAAGCGAATTATCCCTATTGCAAGGATAATTCGCTTTTTCTACTTCAGAGTGAATAAAGTCTTCCCGATAGAACATTCTTTTTTTCAATAATAAAAGTGCTTAAGATGGAAGATACGATCCTTCTTCTTAAGCACTTTTATTCGCATTAGTCCTCATTCGATTAGCGCTCCAAAAACCCGCCGTTAATGAGGCTGCATCGACAACGATTAGCAACCATGTATCAGTGTACCCTTTATAGACAGAAGCTGCTATTAGGGCAACCGTTAAAAGGAGCGCAACAACGTGATTAAACGTAACCCTTGCAAAAAACATAACTAATAACCCTGGTAAGAAAATGGCTAAAAGCAACTTGGTCATTCAGATGGTCACTCCCTACTTATTTCCACCTTTCATCTTACCTTATTCCTGACATGGTGAAAAGGAATATTCTCGTTAAGAGCGTTCAATAATCTTTTTGGTAATCAGCCTTAATTCGTTTTGTGGAATAAATTTCTCTGATAGCATGTCCGGTAAAACTTCCTCTAAAAAATAGGTTACTGAGGTTAATTCCTTAAATTTCAATATTGTACTGAGTGCTTCTTGATAAATCTCGAAAAATAATGGTTCTGGATTTCCTTTTTGAATTTCACCAAACGATTCATATAAAAGGTCAATTTTATCAGCGACTGATAAGATATTTCCTTCTAATGTATCATCTTTTCCCTCTTGGAAGCGGTGCATATATACCGCTTGATAAGGTAATGGAATTTCTTTTTTTACAAATTTATCTGCCATTTCCTCCTCCACTTCACTAAATAATCGTCGCAGTTCCTCTGAAGCATATTTTACAGGTGTCTTAATATCTCCAGTAAAGAGTTCCGCATAATCATGATTTAAAGCTTTTTCGTATAACGTTTTCCAGTCCACTTTTTGTCCTTCAGCTTCTTCTACTGTCCCCAAAAATTGAGCAATTTTTGTCACTTTAAACGAATGACTTGCAACAGAATGCTCATCATACTTGAACTTCCCTGGACAACGATAAATTTTCTCTAAATCGGATAAACTTTTAAAATAATGGTGAATTCCCATAGAACCTTCCTTTCTGTAATAATACCCCTTATAGTCAGTGAATGTTTTTCTTTTAACTATGGTGAAAGAAGAGATAATTTCTTTATAAATTGTTGAATTGCTTCATTACATTGCTGAGGAAATTTCGACGGAATTTCATGCGTTCCGCCTTTAATAAAAACTTTTTGTTGCAGGATATTGTCTTGATAAAACCGTGATTGATTGTTTACCCAATCGGCTTTCTTACCGTATACGAGTAGTAATGGGAAACAAAGCTTATGTATCGTTTCAGTTCCATTATAATGATAAGACTGCTCATAGAAATATGACCAATTTGGAACATATGATTTTTTCATATGATTTTCCAGCTTTGCCTTCACGTCAGAGTTCGTGCTATGTACCTTGGCTAAGAGTGACATTAAGCGATTAGGATGATGCTTTAACATATAGATTCCTAATTTATGCATTACTTTTAAACGTTTATCTACTACCTTTGGATACCCACCTAATAAAATCATTCCTTTTACTTTATCTGGAATACGTTTACCTAGCTCTTGTGCAATAATGCCACCAGCAGAATACCCGCATATGAACAAGGAGGAAATTCTAATTTCTTCAATAATGTGAACCAACTGTTCAACATACTCTGTTATTGTAAAAAGTACTTTTCCACCACTATCTCCATGTCCCCCTAAATCAGGCATAACTAGTTGATAGGATTCCCTCAACACTCGTTGTTGATAGAATATCTCCCTACCCAATCCTGGAGGATGAATCAGTAATAAGGGTGTTCCTTCTCCAATCACTTCATAATAAATCGACGTATCCTTTACTAGGCATCTTGGCATAGACATTCCTCCTTCATGTCCCTAGCATGCCACGTATTTCCTTTTTCCATAACGACAATGATGCGACACAACAATCTGCCTATTTAAGAAAGAACGTAATCAATTTCTTTTTACAAAAAAACGGATGATTATTCATCCGTTCTACAGTAGATCGTTAATTTTGTATACTTTTCCCGTTTCTAATGATTCACCCGTCATTAGTTTGGCTAGTTTTTCAGCTACAAGGTTAGGCGTTCTTAAAATACTCTTCTCTTTGTACTCTTTAAACTTTTCAACATCCTTAAAATTGTCCTTTGTCGCTGAGCGAATTTCTGTCTGCATTTCCGTATCCATCACACCTGGGTTAAAGGAAATGAACACAGGCTTTTGCTCCCCTTCTGTCTGCTCTAATGCGGCTGTTTCTGTATATAAATCAAGTGCAGCTTTCGTTGGTCCATAAACACTCCAACCATGAACAGGGTGATTGGCAGCACCAGAAGTAATATTCACGACGATTAATTGTGTTGAAGTATTCTGAAATACGGCTGTAAACATATTGTTAATGAGCATCGGAGCCAAGATATTTATATGAAGACTTTTCTCTAATTCTTCAGATGAGATCCTTCCTATCTTCTCAATAGGACCGACGACTGCTGCATTATTTACAATATGAATAGTACTAGCATTTTGCTGTAATAATTCCTTACTAATGCTAGAAAATAATTCTTCTGTTTCTTTTCTGTTTGATAAATCACATTGGTACTGTTCAAAAACGGCCTGGTTTTCTTTAGCAATCTGTTCTAGCTTCTCATTTCTTGTTCTAGCAACAGAAATAACCTTCATTCCATATTGAAACATTTCAGTGGCAAGAGCAGCTCCTAACCCTTTTGAACCTCCTGTAATAATGGCAACTTTCATCGGTACCCTCCTAAAACTAGTATGCTCTGAGTATAGCTAGTGACCGTGTGAGAATCAACTATCCTGTTCGTTCACTTTACTTGTTACCTTCTTTATAGGAACGAAATCCCCTTACTTAAGAATCCTTTCATTAAAAAATGTCCATATTTCAATAAGATGAGCAACACTTTCAAATGTACTCTCACTTAACAAAACTAATTAAGCTTATATTTACCGAATAAATTTTATTTTCCTCTTTATCAACATGCTTCTTTATTTAATGAATTTGGATTAACCACCATCCAGTCACAAAACAAATTACCGCCTATAATTATCGATGAAATCAGGTATTTCTATTTAAGTATTTATTTAATCTATCAAATTTATAATCTATCTTATTGCTTCATTTATCTTTCTTACCTATTAACAATTGAATAAATAAATACCAAATTAGACATATTGTATTTTATTTCTAAATATGTTGACATTATCCAATAATGGATTATAATAGTGTATGAGTATTATAAATAATCAAAAAATTCAGATTGGTTATGTGTTTTTTTGATTGAGGAACTCTACTTAATTTCTTTCATCACCTATGTATGTCAAAGGAAGTAAAACCACTACCGTTATTAATAGTTTTATACTATTAATGATAAATACCATACGCTAAGGAGGTGAAAAATATGCAATTCCTACCATGTGCTGATCCAGCATTCCACAGTTCAAGAACTTACTGTGCCTATGATTCTAGATGTTTCGAATTCTTTAAAGATCATGCGAAGTGGAAAGAAGTTTATGACAGCCGTACTGGCGATGTTTGCCGTGATTATGTAAGTGACTGTCCTTGTTAAGTCTTTATACATATCTCGGAAACAAAAAGAGGAGGGCACCAATGCTTTCCTCTTTTTGTTATGAATTAATATAGATAAGCTTGCTTACTCCCCTTTCTCACCTTCAATGTATTCAACTATCCCATCATTTTATTAATGAAGTTATTACGTTTAGACGTATGACGTACTTGCTTGGTGCAAAATCGGATGATGCTTATAATGACTAAACAAACGAGCGACGAACACTACTTTCCTCTAAATAAATGAATGAAGAATTACTAAAATAATTTTTCTTATATACAAACACGTATAAGAAGCTACGAGTTGATACAAAATGACTATTTTGTACAAACAAACTCAATATTAGCATTTACTTATTTCTACCAGAAGAACAGTTTCACTAGGTTTCTTTCCAACACAAAGAAGGCAAAATTAACTACTAGTAACGTTAATTTTGCCTTCCCTTTAGCTAACTAATTTATTTTTCTCTGTAATTAACATATTTAATAGACTATTAAAATTGGATACCTTATTAGTCATTTTTATCTTTCCTTTTTCAATCAACACTACTGTTGGTGTTACATAAACATAGTAGGACATAGAAATATGAGAAGCTCTAATATACTTTACACTGTCTGGAAGTGCTTTCTTCACTTCACTGTCATCAAATACTTCATCATTATTTATCGCAACAATATTTAAATCATAGTTTTTTACGATAATATCTAGCTTATCGATAATAGCTTTACACGTATGACACTTAGTGTTCATAAATAGTAATAGCGTGTTTTTATCATAAAATTCTTTTTTAGACACAAATCTCTTGCCACCTTCATCCATCACTCGAAACATCGGGGCTTCTTCTCCTACATTTAACGTGTCGAATTGCACTCCTTTTAGGCTCTGGATTTGTTTAAGAAAATTACTATTATACTTTAACATATAATATAAAATCCCTAATGTGGCTACGAGTATTACTAAAATAATGGAAAGCAATATACTATCTAACATCAAAATTCCTCCTTAACATTACTAAAATACTCTAATTTTTCTTTCAATCTTTTAACTAACTTGATTTGTAGTGAAAATAAATTAATCACTCCATACAACAATAAGATGCTTAAACTAACTAAAAAAGCATTTAATAAGTCAGCCCATTGATAGTGAAGAGGATCTAAAAATAGTAAGGAACCTCCTAAAAGTATTAACGATAAATTCCTAATAAGGAGCATTGAACTCAGCCTATCATTTTCTAAAGGACCTCCACACCCACAAGATATTAATGTATTTCCACGATACAAATTAATCGCGATAGCCCCCGTATACATACAGATTAATAATACAAAAATGAATAGGTTAAGTAAGGAAAACTTCATTAATAAAAAGACGAACACTAAGTAGAGTTCAATTAGTATAAAAAAATAATTAACTGGCTTTACTAATTTTTTTGGTAATAATCTATATTCCTCCACTTTACTTACAAATGCATGCCAATTTCTAACTTTATCGATTAATGAAAAGAGAAAAACTAGTAATAGTATGTAACTTATAATTGGTATAGCAAGGTTATCCAACAGGCACGCCTCCTTCTTTACGAGCTAAATAGTCTAATTGTCTATTGTACAGCTTGAAATACTGCCCTTTCTTACTTACAAGCTCTTCATGCGACCCCCTTTCTTTAATCTCGCCATCTTCCATTAACAATATTTCATCGGCTAACATAGCAACGTTAATCCGATGGGTAATATAAACAACACCAACATCTTCCATTTCATTAAGAAGGTTGTTAATGATTTGGAATTCACTTTCAGGATCCATTGCTGACGTAGGTTCGTCGAGAAAAAGAAAATCTGTTTCTTTAAACATGGCCCTTGATAAGGCGAGCTTTTGCCACTGCCCCCCAGAAAAATCTTTACTGTTTCCAAATGACCTACCGAGAATCGTGTCATATTTATCCGGAAGCATTTGAATATGATCATTTATTCCTGTCTTTGTCGCATAGTAAACCATTTTATCTAGGTTTAAATCTTCCACATTCGAAATAGAAATATTTTCCTTGATAGAGAAATCATATTTATTGAAATCTTGAAATAATACACTAATATTTGCTCTAAAATCCTCTTGGTTAAGTTCCTCTAAATGGTATGAATGATTAATTTCAACCATTTTACTTGTCTCATAGAGTCCAATCAAACATTTGATTAATGTAGTTTTTCCGGAACCATTGTTTCCAATAACGGCTATTTTCTTTCCCCTTTGAAGAGATAAATCAATATTTCTTATCGTCTCTTGAACATTATTCGGATAGGTAAACGAGAGTCCCTTCGCTTCAATTGACTCAATGATAGGAAGAGACCTTTTCTCAACAGTCTTTCGCTCGTATTTAGGTGAGAATCCTTGAAATTCCTTTACATGAAGAGCACTTTCGTAAAAGGTCGATATATTGCCTGTGAGGTTCGGAACAATTCCTTGTAAAGTTTGTATGGCTTGTAGTACTGCTGCCAAGACTCCAATTGTAAGCAGCTCTTTATACATTAAGTAATACACATATCCTCCAGAGGCTAAATAAGAGAATACTAACACAATGTTTGAAAGAAAGAGCCATTTCGTTTGTTTAATATCTAAGCGTACTTTTTCCTTTGAGCTTTTCACAAAATTTTTTTCCCACTTATCAACAAAATACGTTTCTAGATTATTTATTCTTATTCCTTTTAATGACTCTCTTCTAATTAGTAGGTTCTCGAGGTAGCCATTCATTCTGCCGATTTCTGTTAGTTTTCTCATTAATTCATACCTTTGTTTTCCATTCTTTACCTCAATGATGTAAAGAGGGAGTACCATAATAATTAACAATAGGATGAACAGTATGTCTATATGAAGCAAATACCACATAACTGTAACTAAAGAAATAGAGGATTGAATGATTGTTAAACTACTATCTACTACATTAAGCATATTTTGTTGACCGGAAAAAACTCGATAATAACTATTCTGAAACTCTGGATTTTCATATTCAATATAAGGCACATTGCGTGATTGGAGAAAAATATATCTCTTTGAATAAACCTCAAATTTATAGCTCATAATTTTTTTCAAAATATCTGTTAATCTGTACAATACAAACGTTAGAAAACTAGTAAATGCTAGACCAAAAAGATAAATAAACACAACGGTATCCATCGTATTGTTCGAAACGGATGTTGCAATTGAGTCAAATAATTTCTCAAATAACCATATATTCAATAACGGGACAAAGCCCAATCCGATCTTTAATAATAAAATAATAAATAATAAAAATTTACTCGCTTTCCACACCGTACGATAACTATACGTCAAGCTCTTTAATACCATCTAATTCCCTCTTTTGTATTTTATTACTAATAATGTTGACAGCTTCCAAATGAAGTATATAATAATGTATGAGTATTGTAAATACTCTAAAAATTTAGACGAGGGATAACATGAATAATAATGAATTTTTTTCTATTTTAATTACATCTATTAATTTCTTTTTCGTTTTGCTTTCTATCATCATTGTCGCTTACTTATTACATAGATTGATCACTTGGATGATAAAGTTTAATGAATGGCAGAAATCCGTTGTGGAAAGTGAAAATAGCCCTAATTTTGCTAACCATAAAAAGAGGCTTTTAAATCTTCAAATCCCGGACGTTCTTGTTAAAAAACCAGGAGAAGAAGAACAAAGCCTTCATCATGTCATATCCAAAAATAACTATTCCTTATTTGCTCTATTAAATAAATCATGCATTCACTGTAGTATCAATTTTGAGGAATTTTTTTCTCTCTCAAATGATAATGTGAAATTCAATTATTTTGTTTTGTTCCAATCAGATGAAGAAGAGCAAGCAAAACAATTTCTAAAGTTATACAACAATAAAATTGATGTTTATTTAGTAGAGAAGGAACTTCTAACTACATTAAAGATTTCTTTTTTTCCTGCCTTTATTGTTTTCGATCAACAGTATAGTGTAAAGAAAGCAACTCCTATTCCATTCACTGCTATAAATAGTTTATAAAACTTTGTGTAACACCTTATCGCGATTAAAAGTATACCTATTTTGTTTTGAATGTTCCTGAACCAGGCTTCTTCGGTTGAGAAAGATGCTTGTCAGGCTGGAACAGATTGTACTGTTGGGTCCTGCCCTTCCAAATCTTTTTACATATTTTATTTGTTTTCAAAAACACCTATAAGAGAAAAGAGAAGGGAATGTCCCTTCTCTTTTCTTGTGCAAGGATTATCACAATTGAAGTGAGGATGTACCTAAGCGTTACTCTGTTACCCTTGGAATTATTTTTATAAAGGAATCCAACATTGTTCTCACTCTTAGTCACCCTTATTTACCACAAACTGTTAGAATGATGTCACCTACTGTTAGTTTGGAACCTCAATCACATAATCACCAGGCTTAATATTGTTTCGGTATATCAACGCCAAGCGATTTGTATCCTTCGGAATTTCATACGTTAATAATACATACGCTTCCCCAGGAGAGCCTAACCAAACGAATCCCCTAACTTTCCATCCGTTTTAACGTAAAAATCTACCGCTGTCATTACTAACAGTGATGGAGTATCAATTATTATTTTTTGATGCTTTTCATTAAATTAAATAATTTTAAGTGAACATATTCCAAGGAAAATGAATAATAAAAGGGACACTTCTCTACCTTGATTTCATTTGTTTAATATAAATAACCTAATAAATCTAATTCCCCAGCTTGCCATTTTCTATTGCCCACTTCTTTAATCATCAGCCCCTCTATTTTCTCATGCCCTATTCCATAAATTTTTTGATTTTCGTCGTCTATTTTCAACCATTTGCATCTATTTCTAACTGGTTTAAATCCAGCTTTCAAGTACAAGTTTTTGTTATCCGCAAACAAGAGTATAAAATCTACAGCTTTATGCTTACAAAACAAATCTATTTTAGCCAGCAGTAATGAGCCTATTCCCTTTGAACGATCATTTTTTGCTACACATAAGTCTATTACTCCAAGGACCTTTGTTGGTTCTCCATTTAAGTTCATCACTCTATAATCTAACCCAACGTGACCAACAAGTTGACTATTATCATTAAATACAATAAACCGAAAATGTGGTAACTGCTTGAAGTAATACCTATCCTTTGGGTAATCGTCTGAAAAACATTCTACTAATAACTGTTGTAATTCTAGTCTCATTTCATCTTTTAAATCATATTCCATCACTTTTTCAACTCTCAAGTTACCATCTCCCTGTGAACCTTATATCTTCCACTTTACGTTGAAACTTTCTTATTTCACAACATGTTTCTACATAAGATAGAGAACTTCATCAAAAACAAAGAGAAAGAGAAGCCATTTTGAAAAAAATAGAACCAAAATGCCTTCTTCTCCTAATAATTATTGACTTTTTTACTATCAATTATTTTTAATCTGTCGTTTCTTCAATTGTTCCCTATTACGGAAGATGGTCCTACATTATTTAGGTAATCATTTTTGATTTGAATTCATTCTAGAAATTTCATAAACTATTTTTTACTTCATCTACCATTTCCTTAATCACTTTCGTAACAGCCTTTGGGTTGTCAACATGAACAGCATGTCCAGCGTCGTCTACAATAATATGTTTACTATTTGAAGATAATTTCGCTAAATCTTTTTGAAAGGTCATCCAATATGCCCAAGCTTCTGGAGTATGATGTGGTTGTGTACCACCAGTTACAACCGTAAGCGGAATATTCCCTAGTGATTTAACAGTCCTAACTTGTTTTAAACTTTCTTCAAATTCACTAAGAGAACTTTCGAATTGAAAACCACTGTAATAATCTTCTTGTAACTCTTTAGTCCATAAAGGGACCATTTTTTTATTTTGGTCTTCGTGACATGAATCAATTAGAATTACTCCAGCAACTTCTTCTGGATAGGTATTTGCATATAATCTTACATTTACTCCTCCATACGAGTGACCTACTAATATATAGGGAGGTTTTATCTCTACTTTTTGAAGTAAATTTCTAAGATTTACTATATTTTGCTCACTATGTTTATTTTGAATTGTATCCTCGCTTTTACCTACATTTGCTCGATCATACATAAACATATTTGCAAACTTTGAAACATCCTCTCTTATTGGCTGCCAATTGCCTAACTCCCACCCAAATCCAGAATCAAATACTATTGTTAAATTATTATTGGACTTATCAATATATTCATAATATAACTCTGTCCCTTCAACCTTTACCTTGTGAACATTTACTTTAGTATCCATCATTACCTCCTGAAAAATATGTTTACTAGATAAAACGGAAATTATGTTATTTTTACAATACTCCCATCTATCTTAACAACATTTTTCTCAAATTCCTATTATAGGAACAAGAAGTTATACCATTATTTTTCCCCATTTTTAAAGAAAAGGTAGGAATGAATTCTCTCCTATATTCACTCATCAAGTATCCCCATTAACGATAAACCCAGTAAGTTTTTTCCATACTTATTAAATTAACAAGTTAATTAAGTGGTAATTTAATTTACATATTTCCCTTATTTTCTCAATTGTATTGTTGTAATATGGAAAAACATTTGTTAACGTTAAAATAAATTTGAACGTTAAAGGAGAGTTGAATAGTGTCTTCCAACAGTATATTAATGATTAAAACGTATGAACAATTAAAAGCGATTAGTGATCCTTTAAGAATCAGTGTTATTTCCCAAATAGCTCACAAATCCAAAACTGGGAAACAAATCGGCGAGAGTTTAAACGTCTCCGCACCAAAGATCCATTATCATTTAAAGGAACTAGAGAAAGTTGGGATAGTCTACATTGAAAAAATAGAGCTGTTAAATGGAATTGCTCAAAAATTTTACATCACATCTGGAACAGATATCGTGATAGACCCAGAGCTTATTCCTCATTTGAATGAACTTAAAGAATCTATTCGAGCATCAATTTATTCCATATTATCTAAGTCAAAAGCGGAAACTCTCTCTGCACCGGAGGAATCATTTTCAGTTACGTCAGGTGAGTATATGGACTGGCCAATCATTTCTATTCAAACCTATGTAAATATTAATCGCGACCAGTTTATGGAGTGGAAAAAAAAATATCATAATCTATTAGATGAATTGGCCACTTTAGAGAAGAACAATAAGGGAGAGAAAACTAGATTTTTCATTTCAAGTGTGGGATTTGAAGCTTCAACAGAAGAAGGAGAAAATCAATGATGACATTATTCAGAAACTCGCGTTTTATGAGACTACATAGTTAATGGCGCCAATGTAAAAACATTCTTATCAAATGGGGGGAATGAACTATGGAAGAAATCATTAGTCAAAATTGGGACTTAGATCGGTTATATTTCGGTGGAATTCACCATGACCAAGTAAAAGAAAAAATGATTCTACTAAACGATGAGATTAATGAATTACTAAAGAAAGTACAGGCGTATAATGCTTCTAATGGAAGAGGAAACATAGATAGGTTAAGTGAAATCCTTCAAGAGGTTCAACAAGTGATGAGTACGTGGGAAGAGCTAGATGACTTTTTAATCTGTCTGCAATCTGAAGACGTAACAAATGTAAATATGTCTAATTTGATGTCCTTTTGCTCAGAGATAAAAGTAGATTTGATGTCAGTTCAAGGAGAGTTAGATCAATCATTATTGAACCTTTCAGAGCAATCCTGGCAAAATTTTATCCAGCAAGAAAGCATAGAACCAATTCGCTTTTATTTAGAAGAAAAAAACAATGCAGCAAAAAGTCGCTTATCTCTTGAGATAGAAAACATAATAAGTGCTTTATCCATTAATGGTTTTACAGCTTGGGAGGATCATTATGAACAGCTAATTAACCAAGTAAAAATCCCTCTTCAAGTTAATGGAGAAGAAGAGCTTGTACCGTATGGTCAGGCGTTACATCAGTCAATGTTCTCTAACGAACGGAGGGTACGCCAACAAGCTGCTGAATCCGTTCAAAAAGTATTTGGAAAAAGTGCGGATTCATTCTCCTCTATATTAAATGCTATAGCAGGCTACCGATTAAAGATGTATGAACAGCGAGGGTGGCCTATGTTAAAAGAGACATTGAATCAAAATCGAATAAGTGAAGAATCGTTACATATGATGGTTTCAACAATAAAGCAACATCATAATATGGTTGGAAAGTTTATCAAACGGAAATCAATGATTGATAAACTTGAAGATATCGCTTGGTATGATATGAATATACCTAGCTTTACGTCAGATAAACAAATAACATATGAGGAAGCAAAAAGACTCATTATTGCACAATTCCATCAATTTAGCCCAAAGTTAGGGGAATTTGCCAAAAATGCGTTCGAAGCAGGTTGGATTGAAGCGGAAGACCGTCCGAATAAGGCAGTACAAGGCTTTTGCGCTTCAATGCCACTTTCGAAAGAGAGTAGAGTATTCTATACGTTTAGGGGAACATATCAAGATGTTGTCATATTAGCGCATGAACTTGGTCATGCCTATCATAATGTTATATTACACGAAGAGCCGCCTTTTGCTCAGGAAAAAGGGACAAGTGTGGCAGAAACTGCCTCTACCTTTATGGAAAACTTTGTCCTTGACGCTGCGATTGATCAGACAAAAACTAGGAAAGAAAAATTAACTTTGCTGGAAATGAAAATCTTAAACGGACTAACATACGTGGCAACCGTTCCTGCGATGTTTGAATTTGAAGTTAAGTTATATGAGAAACGGAAAATAGGATTCGTTACGACAGAAGAAATCAAAGCTTTGATGTTGCAATTAGAAAATGATGTGTACGGTGGACAGATTAAGGAAATTGATTTGTATAAATGGATTTATATCCAACATTTTTATAGTACGGAAAAAGCCTTTTATAATATTCCCTATACGATTGGCTACCTATTTAGCAACGGGATTTATATGATGGCTAAAGAAAAAGGATCGCTATTTCAAAAACAGTTTGATCATCTATTACGTAATACAGGAAGAATGACTGTAGAACAATTAGCTTCGGCTTATTTAAATAAAGATCTTAACAAAAAAGACTTCTGGGAAACTTCGCTCAAGCCGTTAGAAGAAGCTATTGAAGAATATCTTGTATTAACAGAAGAAATGATATAGGAATGGTAAAGCTTCGTTTCTATTTTAATGAGAGAAAATTTTATTACAAAGATTAGAGTAATAAAGGAAAAAGCTAATAAACTTAAATAAGGTGTTAGCTTTTTCTTATTCAAATATTCTCTCCTGACGTAGAGCATATAGTGAGGGCTTTGAAGTGTCTATTCCAAATACTCAGCAATTCGTTTATGGCTTCGGTTAACATCAGCATGATCTTCCATTGAGAGCTTCTTTGGCTGTAACTTATATTCCCCTCATCTATTTGTTCCTCTTCCTCAAAATAGAGAATTCTATAATATTTTACTCAGACACTTTCCTTGGTTATCTACATTAACGATATTAATCTATTTCATATGTAAACCTATACCATTCAATCTATTATGAATCGAGCCACTCTGACTTATTCAATACATAGTGACAGTAAAGATCATCTTCTATTTTCGTTTGGCACAAATAAGTGAATCCACATTTTTGAATAACTTTATTTGATGATACATTGTGAAGTAAAGCTACTGCATTTATGACATCTACATTTGTATTTGTAAACAAATAGTTAATTAAACCTTTAGACGCTTTAGTAGCGTATCCTTTTTTTTGATACTCACTCGAAACAGCATACATAATTTCTCTATTTGGTAAAGGAAGCTCCTCTTTAATGCCTGTACAGCACCAACCAATAAATTTATGATTTTCTTTAATAAATATTCCTAGTTTTAAAATATGTTTATCTAGATTTAATTGCTTTTCAACTGCACCAAGAAAAGCTTTATTTGCTGGTATTTCATAGTTACTTACCCAATCTAACCTTTGTTCTTTTGTTGATTTCCAGTCTGGCAAGAATTTCACTATTTCGGACTGATTCGAGATTTTGTAAATACTATTTACATCATGAATAGAAAACTCTTGAAGATAGATATCTCCGCAATCTATTTTAAATAATTTCTCTGAACTCTTATAATTTAAATTTATTCCTTCCATTAATTCACCTACCGACTTCTTCATTTCTCTTTGGCCTCTTAATATTCATTTTAAGAGTAAATCATTTATTAGGCTACCTAATAAATGATTTAAAAAAATTTATAGGAAAAGCTACCTGACTCTAAACAGAGCTAGGTAGCTAAATTTCCTACTTATGTTCATACACAATTTTTTCAATACTCTTCTTTGAGAGATAATAACTTTTTGCTAAGGTAGATATAGACTCTCCTAGAGTATATTGGCGAATTATTTCTGCATTTCTTTCTTTAATCTTTTTTCTAGTACCATTTTTTGAACCCCAAGAACTTCTTTTCCCTTCTTTAACTGGAATGTAAATACATTCACCATCTATATAATTCTGTATCATTTCAATAAGTTCATCGGGAAGAACATTTTTAGCTTTTTTGTATACCATCTCTTTACTCCTCCTTATTTTTAAATAAGAAATAAGCAAAGACCGCTACAAAAGTTCTTTTAACATTAAGAACATTAAGCAACTAATAGCAACCTTTGCTATTAGTTAGAAATTAATTTTCTCATAGTAACACCTCGTTTAAAAAATAGTATAGTTCTTGAATAACCCTCATTTTAAAAAGAAGAACATTATTTCTTTCATAATTTACAGTTTCAGAATTTTACGTCCATCTTATAAATACGCGCACATTTCTGAAAACTTGCAGTATAATCTTTTCTTTAATCCCATCACTACCTCAACGGTTTACCAGAGACAATATGCCAATGGAGATGTTTCGAGTCTTGATAATTTCCTAGGTTTGTTATTACTCTACACGCACCTTTTTCCTCTGTAACCATTGACGCCACTTGTTTAATTACCCCGAGTAATTCAAGTAATAAATCATTATCGCTCTCCTCTAATGTAATGAGAGATGCTATGTGCTTCTTAGGTATGGCAACAATATGTGTGGGGTAAAAAGGCCTTGTATGATAATAGGCCAACACATTTTCTGTCTCTAATACCTTCTTTACTTGTGTTTTACCACTTAAAACTTCATCACAATAAAAATCTTCAGTTGTCATCGTTCATAACCTCCACCATACTCTAAAATGTTGCTCACTTACTCAATACCTATCCTTTCAAAAACCTTATTGAGAGCCAATGATTAGTTAGCATAAGAGAAAACACGATAGTAGATTATCCCGCCAATCCCTATAAAACGAACTTAATACGAATACCCTTACAATCGCGACAAAATAAACCCAGTACCGATAAAAATGATAATAAATGTTATTATCAAGGGCCATTTAGGCGGAGGGTAAGCGATAATACCTACAGCTAAAATAAAAAAACACTTAATAGTTCCACTAATCTCACGTCCCTACACAACGGAACATTTATGTACGAATATCATTGTATAATAGTTTCATGCTTCAATTAAATGAATTCTGTACCAATAATTTGCCATAATAGTAGGAACATCCTTCCTTACTACGATAACGTATGGCTCTAATACTCTCTACTTGAGGAAACTATAACTTTTGACTTTTGATAATAACAGATGTAGGAAGTGCTTTCGCTTTTTCATAAGAATACCATCTATTTGAGTCCCTTTGAATATCTTCCTTAGTTAAACGAACATCCTCAATCATTCTTTCAATTTTAAATCCATTATTGATTAATGTATTAATATATGTACTTATTTTATATTGTTGCATCACTGCGGGCTCGCTCCACGCCTCATGATAGTAAGAACCTTCTTCATGATAAGATTTATTAAATAATAGAGTACTGTTTTCATTACTTACACGGTTATAAATGGGGTGTTCCCAACTAAAAATAAATATGCCACCCTTTTTTAAGTATTGATTTACATTGGCAAATGTTTTATCTAGATTAGTCGTCCATCCTAGTGCATAAATAGAAAAAATAATGTCAAAATGGTTAGTGGGCAAGCCTGGATTATCTTCCATTGGCGACTCAAATAAATGTACTGGTGAATGACAATTCTTTAATACTGTTTTAGCTGCCTCAATCTGTTTTTTTGATAAGTCCAGCCCCCATAATTCACCTGCATTTCTTTGATCCATGTATCGTAAAGAATGTCCACTGCCACAGCCAATTTCTAATACGTTTAAATTTGTAACGTCTCCAAATAAATTTAATTCATCCTCACTAGGTGCCAGTGGCCCATAATCTGGTAAAGGATTTCTACCAAAAAAACGATGCGCTGCTTCATCCCAACTTTGCTTATTAATTTCAAGATACGTTTTATCCATTCCTTAAACCTCCTAAACAATCACAAGAACATATATTCTATTAAAAATCATCATTTTCCTGCAATAACTCTTTATCTTTTTAAATAGGATAAATATCCGGTCCACTTCATAAAGAATGGGCACGCTTCTTTTCCCTGAAGCGCACCCGATTGACGAAGCTTGAATTCAAGATAACTGCACTAAACTCTTCAATAAAAGCTTCCGAAAATACAATATTAACTCATCATTATTTTTACACTTTGTATAGTGTTCTTATGTCCACCATTAAACCAAACATCCAAATCATAAAAACATACATTCTTTGGGCATATCCGAAGTGTACTCCTACAAATAAGGAATCAGAGGCATCCTTTTCTTTTTCTAACATTTCTGCAATATATATCATATTATTTCCTATACCATTGTTTTGAAACTTAATGAGTATATATAAAATCATTTATTTGAGGGATATTCTTTGAGGCAAACGATTCTATAATACAATTGACCAGTATAGTAACGTATCCGGTAACTTGTTGATTTACTTCAGCAACGATTATTTCTAATTCTTTATTTAACTGTTGAAACAGAGCTAGTTCCTATTGGCCTTCAACTCTTCAAATGAATGTCTAATGAACCTCTTTTCTCGGCTACTACCATAAAAAGAAAACTAATGAAATAAGTTATACTGGTGACTCCAAATAAAGCAAAAATTCCGGGGGTACCACTTGTATATAAACTAATTGGTAATGACCACAAAAATGCGATTACCATTAAGCTTCTTTTAAGTTTTATAGCAGCTATAATGGCTAAACAAGCAGGGAGAAACAACATTAAAAATGTAATGATCATCGGTTCAGTTTGGTTTAAATTTGAATAAGGATTATAAAAGTTAAATACAATCCATAAAATTATGCTTGAGAACCCTCCTACTACCCCTAATATTTTTGATATATTTCTAATTTTAATCACCCCTTATTTCTGAATGGTCGCGGTATTTCACTTAATAACAATTATCTCAAAATTCCATAATTTACACAATATACCCCTTTTCTAGTATACCTTAACCGTTCTTTTATTCATAAATGTACACAACACCCTCTTTTAATAGACCAAAAAAACAGGTGATTGCACACCTGCTTGTTTGTTTATCCTTTTAAACAACCTTGAAGAACTCCTATTAAGCTCTCTCTGCTTGCTCCCATTGTTTATCTTCTTTTGGAAATAGTATACCTAACTCGTGGTGATCGCCTTCATAAAGTGCTCCCTTAACAAAACGAATTTGTTGATTTATATCGAGCACTTCTATTTTACAATAGGCTCGATTTTTTTGAAGTGCATCATAAAAACTCTGTTCATCCTTCACATAAAATCCATTTACTTTTTCAATAACTTCTCCAATCGTAAGCCCGAGCTTATCTGCTGGTGAATTTGGAATGACACCAAGTACCATCATTCCTTTATCTTGAGGAGAGAAAAAATATGGGCGGTTATCCTCTTGACTTCGTTGCTTCAGCGCAACCCATTCACGACCTACGATGGCAACAGCAACAGCAAGAGCGGAAAGCGTTGGAGACACATATCCACTTGCAGCAGCGATTCCAACAAATCCTCCTAACCAAAATACTTGTTTACCCGTTTCCTTAATTGCCCGCTTCGGTAATGTTGATTGAATTCGTTGATAAAAACCGATTGGAAATGGTAAAAGAATAAGTAAAAACGATTGTTCCCCAACTGTGGCAATTGGCCACCAATCAAATGGGAGAGAAAATCCTTCACCAGGAATAAGAAGGAACATCGGTAATAGCCATAAGCGCTTAGAGATATGAGTACCCACTGTCAACCCTCTCGTACTTTTCGTAAACTGGGGAGACGTTTGCTTAGCACCATTCAACTGTATAATTAATCCTTCTATTATTAGTAACAACGCTAATAAAACCGTCATTCCTACCAGTTCTTCCACATTATGGCCTGTAACTGTTACATTAAAGACAGAAAACTCCCACTGAAAATAATCCATTATGACAAGAATCAAATAGCTTGTCCCTATCGTATAGGCTGCTGATACGAGACGAAGTTTAGAGGATATCATCAAGATGAACGTGATCGCTCCCATAACTACTATCGCACTAAAAGGTATCGACACTCCTATTCCAAGTGTGATGAGAGAACCGACTACTCCTAAAACAATCCCGATTGGTAATAAAAACCGCAATTCTTGGTACATATCGTATATACGTACATGGAAATCTCTTCGCTCTCGTTGAATACGTAAATAACCCACTAGAAAAACGACGACAAAAGATAAATAGAAAAGCGGATGAAGAAATAGCTTACTTGAGCCACGCAATAGCTCCATTACCAATTGCTCAGTCATAAAACTCCTCCTTTCTGATGAATTCTTGTTAGTTTTCTTGTTATCTTCCATTTTATCAAATCTCTTCCGAGAAACGTATACTAATTTTCATCAAATGTCTTTAGGTATTTCGACAAGGCGCTTCAAAATTCCCCTGGAAATACAGTCAACTGCTAAAACTTTCGCAAAGTTTGGACTATAGCAACAAATCTCTCACCTTTAGCGCTCCTCACTTCTTTAGTAGTAATTTTTAAAAAGGTGATATATAGAACAATAATACTATTGGAATATAGGTATAATAGTTCCTAATAGTAGAATAACTTATTGTGGAGAGTATGGGACTTTGTGATGAGTGGGAGGAGTAGAATTAAAGGAGGTAGTTAAGTGCGATAGAATGTTCTATTGATTTACAATAAAGAGACGAACCAATTATTAATATGCAAACGATTAAAAGATCCTTAAAGACTTACATAACTTAATTGGAGGAAAAATACTAAATTTGTTTCTTGGTTGTGGAACTCTACAAATTAATCAAGACAAGGAGTAATCGACTTTTTCTTTATTAGTTCTATCATTATACTAATAGGAGGTTAACCCGTTTCCTTTTTCCGCCTTTATAAAGAATAAATATAGATTAAATGATATGTTAAGTAACATATTTGTTGAAATTTGGAACTTTAATCCTGTATAAAATTAGGAGGGGAATATATTTTGCAAAATATTTTTCCAAATTTAGAATCGGAAAGATTACAGTTAAGAGAGTTGGACTTTAAGGATACTGAATTTATTTTTAAACTTTTTAGTAACGAGAAGGTTTGTGAATATTTGTATGACGAAGATGTCTTTACCAACATTGAAGAAGCAGAAGAATTTATTGAATGGAACTCAAATCCTGAAGAAAAAAGTCATAATCGATGGGGAATTGTAAGAAAATTAGACCAATCATTAATTGGAACTTGCGGGTTTGATTATTGGGATAAGTATAATAACATAGCTGAAATAGGTTATGATTTATGGTACGAATATTGGGGAAACGGATATATGAAAGAAACTTTAGAAGTGGCCATCGAAAGTGGTTTTAAAAATATGAACCTTAATAGAATTAATGCCTTTGTAGCTTTGGAAAATGAAAAATCTTCTAGTCTACTAGAAAAATTTGGTTTTATACAAGAAGGTATTTATCGAGACAAACACTTATTTAAAGGAAAATATTATGATCATTATTCTTACTCATTATTAAGGAAAGATTGGAGAAGCTAGAAGTCATCACTTAAGAAAAGACGCAATTTATTCCGTAAAACAGGTAGAAAATGATTGAACTTTTTTATTCATCTCTTTCTAATTCATTCGTTTTTCTAAAGAGTTTCCCCTTGTCTAAATTTCTATTAATAAAGAGAACTTGATTGAATCGAACAACATAGATAAACCACCTCCAAGAAGGAAGTGGTTTATGATTTAGGCCTGACTCATTCATCTTGCGCAGACAAATAATGAATGGCTGCTTGAAGCTGTATATCATTCTTCTCTAATTCAGTCTCTTGTTGAATGACTTCTTCCAGTTTATTTGCTGTTTTCTTATCAATTACACCTGTAACAGCTAAGGAGTTTGTGACTTGAAATGCTTTTACCGCTTTTTCGGTTTGCATACTAAAATAACCATCTGTTCTTCCTGGCCCATACCCTAATCCATACAACATTTCTTGAGCACGCTTAACGGCTTCATCGTTCATTTCTACTTTTAACGGTTGCTCTATTTGCAGTGGGTGTGTATGAAAAAAGGATGGTTGCTCAACTTCAATTGTCGGTTGTATTCCTTTTCGATGAATCCAATTTCCATCTGGAGTTAACCATTTGAATGTTGTCATTTTTATGTTGCTACCATCTCCAAGTGGAATAGCCTGCTGAACAGTACCTTTACCAAAGGTTTTAACACCTATTAAAGGGTATTGACCTGCTTCAGAAAGAGCACCAGCTAGTATTTCCGATGCAGATGCACTCCCTTCATCTATTAGGACCGCAATCGGATAAGGTTTCTTCTTTTTTAACGGAGAGTAATATGGTCTTTTTTCACCACTTCTCTCTTGTATTTGAAAATAAGGCTTTTCTCCTGCCACAAGCTGTGCGGAAATTTGCTCAACTGCCTTTAAAAGCCCCCCAGGATTCCCTCTTACATCAATAATTAAACCTGTCAGGGCTTCCTCCTCTAAATCCGTCAGTGCCTGTTGAAATTCTTCAGCCGTATTTTCGGAAAAAGACGTAATCTCTACGTATCCAATTGGTTGGCGACTATCACCTTTCATTCCATAATGAACGGACTCATTTGGGATTTCCGCTCTTTGTACAGATACTTCAATCGGGTCTACCAAGCCTTCGCGCTTAATTTCTAATCGAACAGTAGTCCCTTCTTTTCCGCGAATTTTTAGCGTTGCCTCATATACATCCTTACCTTCTAAACTCTCCCCATCTACTTTCATGATTTCATCGTTTGGCTTTAGTCCTGCTTTCTCCGCTGGTGAATTTTTAAAAGGAGCCACAATTTTAATTTTGCCATCAACCTCTGTGACTTCCGCACCAATCCCTTCGAAAGAAGAATCAAGGGAATCATTAAATTGTGCCGCTGTTTGAGCATCCATATAGACTGAATAAGGGTCATCTAGTGTTTTTAACATCCCTTGAATCGCACCTTCGACTAATGTCGCTTCTTCTACTCCTTCTACATATTTACTTAAAATCAATTCATAGGCCATTTCTACCTTACGAAGATCTTCATTCACTTGCTCAATCTGTTGTGGGATTTTCGTGATGGACTGCTTTTCTGAATACCATTTATACACACCGTACCCTACCCCACTCACCAACAATATGAGGAGAATACCTATTAGGAATCTATATTTCTTCCCCATCTCACCCATTCCCTCCCTAAAAGATCATAGAATACAAGAAAAAGACATCACACAAAAACAAATGTGCAATGTCTTTGTTACCCTATTTATATGCATTAGGGTGGACAAGATAGAACTGAAGCAAAATTCGATTATTATTGACTCATTGATTGGAACGATTTTTTAGCCTGATATAACATTGTTTCCTTTTTGGTCGTCTTTCATCAGCTTTGGTAAATACGTTGAAATAAGGTATTCCCATTTTTCAAATTGAACAAGGAAACCATCGTGCCCCACCTTTAGCTTTACTTCATGAAACTCTCCCTTCGGCACAAGCTCACTTAACTCGCTTAGAGCATCACTTGGGTAAAGTAAATCCCCTTGAAAAGCAATTATCTTTACCTTTGATTTATATTGTTTTGCGGCACGCTTCCAACCGCCTCTGCCAGAACCAATATCATGAGAATTCATCGCTTTCATAAGAAGTAAGTAGCTATTTGCATCAAACCGGTGAGCGAGATTTTTTCCATGATAGGCTAAATAAGATTCCACTTCAAAAACGTCGTTATCAGCTTTTTTCCTATTAAACGTTTCATTCCATACCTCTCTACTTCGATACGTCACCATTCCTGCCATTCTAGCTATCTCAAGACCTCTTAAATCAGAGGATTGGTCATAATTCCCGTTATCCCATTTTGGGTCGTTTTGAATAGCAAGCGTCCCAATTGTATTAAAAGCAATAGCATAATCACTTAAAAAAGGGGTCGCTGCTAAAACGACTAAGCGGTTCATAAATGTGGGGTATAATAGACCCCACTCTAGAGCCTGCATTCCCCCTAATGACCCCCCAATGACTGCCTCTACCTCATTTATCCCTAGCACATCCAATGCAGCCCGATGGGAATGAACAATATCACGAATCGTTACGGGGGGAAAGGTAAGTCGATAAGGTTCATTTGTTAATGTATTAATGGACATTGGGCCACTACTACCATGACAGCCTCCCAAAACATTTAACGTAATCACTTGAAACCGGTCCGTATCTATCGTTTTTTTCGGACCAATTACCTCATGCCACCACCCCGGATTCTTCTCCGTTCCGGCTGCTCGATGATCACCTGTTAGAGCATGACAAATGAGAATAAATGGGTTATGCTCCTCACCAACCCATTCATAGGCAATTTCCACCTTAGATAGTTCCGTTCCGTCCTGAAAGCAAAAATTATTGAGAATGACTTTTCCTTCTCTTCTCACCTTGCCCCTCCTTATGATTGCGGGATTGTCGAGGTGAATTTTTTGGCTTTTAGTATGGCATCGGATAAGTCTGCTATTAAATCATTTTTTGATTCCAACCCTACCGACAAGCGAATTAACTCTTCCGTGACGCCTGTCGTTAACATTTCATCTACACTTAACTGTTGATGAGTCGTTGAAGCAGGGTGAATAATGAGCGATTTTGCATCCCCTACATTTGCAACATGCGACCATAAATTGACGGAGTCGATAATAGTTCTACCTACTTCTCGCCCACCTTTAATGCCAAAATTAACAATTGATCCATACCCGGTTTTTAGGTACTTCTCTGCTAGCGGCTTTGTTTGATGAGATGCTAAGCCAGGATACGAAACCCAAGCAACATCTTCATGTTTTTCCAAATACTGAGCTATAGAAAAGGCATTATCGTTATGACGGTCCATCCGCAAGTGTAAAGTTTCAAGTCCTTGTAAAAGTAAAAAGGCATTTTGAGGACTTAAGCACGCCCCTATATCTCGTAATAGTTGAACACGAAGTTTAATAATAAAAGCGGCTTCCCCAATATCTGTCGCATACCTCAAACCATGATAGCTCGAATCAGGTTCTGTAAGTCCTGGGAATTTCCCATTTGTCCAATCAAATTTTCCCCCATCTACGACAATACCCCCAATCGCTGTTCCGTGTCCCCCAATCCACTTCGTGGCGGAATGAACGACAATATCCGCCCCATACTTAAGTGGTTGACAAAGGTATGGCGTAGCAAATGTATTATCTATAATGAGGGGGACACCACATTCATGAGCAATATCAGCAACCTTTTCCACATCTAAAACATCTAAGCTCGGATTTCCAATAATTTCTCCAAACACCGCTTTCGTCTTTGGCGTAATGGCTTGGCGAAAATTTTCTGGATTTGCTGGGTCAACAAACCTTACATTAATCCCATATTTCGGTAAAGTAGTTGAAAATAAATTATATGTTCCGCCGTATAAGGAAGAAGCTGCGACAACCTCATCGCCAGCATGAGCAATATTTAATATAGCTAATGATATTGCTGCCATACCTGATGAAACAGCAAGCGCTCCTACTCCTCCCTCTAATAATGCCAACCGTTTTTCCAATACATCAACCGTTGGATTTCCAATGCGCGTATAAATGTTCCCTGGCTCTTGTAAAGCAAACAGCTTTGCAGCGTGGTCACAATTGTCAAATACAAAAGAAGTAGTCTGATAAATCGGCACAGCTCTCGATCCTGTCGTAGCATCTGGAGTCTGACCTCCGTGCAGTAATAACGTCTCAACCTCAAATGTTTTTTCTGTCATCTTTATTCCTCCTTAAGAGATTCTAAAGTCGATGGCCAATGACATAGTCGGATGGGGAAAAATGAGCGTGGAGAGTAAAAAAGAACAGTAAAAAACCCTCTTCCGTAAGAAGAGGGCAAACTTACAAACTCCTCCTCTCATCTTCCAGGTTATGACCTGTAGGATTTAGCACCTTTTCAAGTGTTGTTCACTTGAAGGTTGCCGGGCTTCGCAGGGCCTATTCCCTCCGCCACTCTCGATAAGAGTATTAAATTGTAATCATTATTCATGGCTTATAAAGATTATAGAGTATGACTGTGTTAACGTCAATCATTTATTCTGAATTTTCTAATAAATATTCTTTCATTCACTGCTTACTTGAACCCTTTTGCATCTTTATATGTGAGAGAGCATCTTGGAATTGCTTCACAATATCCTCTTCTTCTTCAATTCCTACCGATATACGCACAACTCTTTCGTTAATGCCGAGTTCTTCCTGAGCTTCTTTTGGCAAAGCTCGATGACTCGTTCCAAGCGGATAAGAAACGGTCGTTTCAACTCCTGCTAAAGAAGGAACAATTTTAATCCAACTTAACGAAGTGAAAAACACGCTCATATCGACGCCTTCTACTAATTCAATTGTGACAATGGCTCCATTTCCTTTATGGGACAGCCCATCTGGATAGTAAACCTTTTTTATTTTATTATGTTGCCTTAAGGATTGTGCTAATCGTTCCGCATTTCTGGCCTGCTGATTCATGCGAAGAGCCAGTGTCTTCACCCCTCTAGAAGCAAGCCATGCTTCAAAAGGGCTTAAATTAAGGCCAAGATTAACCACCTTTTCCCGAACCTTTCCCATCAGCTGCTCACCCCCGATGATTACTCCTGCAGTCACATCACTATGGCCCCCTATGTATTTTGTCGCACTATGGACAACTACATCTGCTCCTAGCTTATATGGCTGTACAAAATAAGGTGTCGAAAACGTATTATCAATCATTAAACTGAGTTCATGTTGTTTTGCCAACGTCGATAAATGGGCAATGTTTTCAATCCGCAGGAAAGGATTTGTTACGGTTTCTGAGAATAGGAGCTTCGTTTCCTTACGAATAGCCTTTACGATTTCCTGCTTATTAGCAAAATCAACAAATGAGACACTTATTCCAAATGCGCTTAGCTCAGTAGCTAAGAGATGATACGTGCCACCGTACAAATCCTTTGCTGCAATAAGGTGATCTCCAGCTTGAGCAATTCCTAAAATTCCCGCTAAGATGGCACCAAGTCCAGATGATGCAGCGACGCCACTCGGCGCCCCCTCTAACCCAGCCACCGTCTGCCCTAATTCATCTGTATTCGGATTCCCTACCCTTGAATATAAATAAGGTGATTCACCTGTATAATAGCTTTCCAGTTCTTCTAAGGAAGAAAAAGAGAAAACGGAGGTTTGATAGATGGGAGTTGCTTTACTCTGAATGTTTCTCGTTTGTTTATATCCATGCACGACTTTTGAACCAAACTTCATCTTATCTCCACCTTCTAAATTGTAGTGTATGTTTGTTATTGTCAATCGAACCTAAGCAAAACTGGAATAGCCCGCTCTTTTCCTATTATGAACTCTTCCTACTAATCTCTCAATATCAATCATTAAATGCGAATTAATTAACCATTGTGACGTGTTTAGTAATCTTAACATTTCCCTCTCAATACCCCTTCTTAGTCAAGCTAATGTGATCCTCTTCTTCGAAATCATTATGGCATTTGTTGGACTATATCACTCAACATCTCCTCACTCATTGGACCTATCCTTTTTTCGTAAATATGTCCATCAGAAGTAAGAAAATAAGTAGTGGGAATGGATAACACCTTATAGCTATCGGCTACTTCTCCCGATTTATCTAAAAGGACTGGAAAGGTCAATTGATAATCTTTAATAAATTTTTGAACCGCGCTAGGGCCATTATCCTCACTTGTTAAATTCACTGCGACGATTTCTACATTATGCTCTTTTTGAAAGGTCTCATAATATTGTTGCATATAGGGCATTTCTGCCTTACAAGGTGGACACCATGTTGCCCAAAAATTTAAGATGACCTTCTTCCCCTTTAAAGCAGATAACGTCATGTCCTTTCCATCAACTGTCGTTAACGTGAAGTCAGGAGGGGTCGCTCCTTTGTTTAAGCTTACTTGAGACTGTGCCGAAACCTCTTTCTCTTTCATTTTTCCTTCGTATAGCAGATTAGCTGCAAAAATTAAACTGATTAATAGAAAGAATAGACCAAAGAAATATCGTTTCTTCATTTACATTCTCCTCATCCTATTATGAATAATAAAAAGTTTACCACCATTATATACGATAAAAACAAAGTGTTTACCACATCTCCGTGAACACTATTTGAAAAAGCATAGGCTATGACTACTCTTTTGCAATTAAAACAAAGACCTACTTCTCTTACTACATCACTACTAGTATAGCCGCACTTTTCCAAAATACACGATCTTACTGCCGATTCAATCAATAATTCCATGCGAAAAATACAAAGAAAATACATTAATATAAAAGTGAACTGTTTGATATTAAGTAATCAAATTAATAGACCGTAAAATTTCTACCATAAAATAATCAAACATTCCCATGAGCTTAGCTATAGTAGACTTAGAACATATACCGGTTCATATAAGCAATCCCATTTGCGTGCTTACTACTAAAGAGGAGTCCCTAACTATTCGTACATAGCCGTTCTGATCCATGATAGGTCGTAGACTAAGTGCATACTTCTAAATCGTAATTGGGTATCATTAATAGTACCCTAATATTTTTTTTAAAAAAGTGTAGGGGTTAGCAAAATTCTGTCGTCTATATAGGTGACGTCATGAAAAAGGGGGGAGAGAGGTTGGTTGAATCGCTCATTGACCGAGCGAGGAATGGCAGTGAACATGCTTTCCGATTGCTCATCGAAACATATAAAAACGATGTCTTTCGAAGTGTATACGGTGTTCTCCGTAATCAAAAAGATGCAGAAGATGCCTCACAGGAAGTTTGGATTAAGATTTATTCCTCTCTCCTCAGCTATGAAGGGAAAGGTTTTAAGACATGGATCACACGCATCGCTGTTCACCATGCGATTGATTGTAAAAGAAAGCAGGCAAGGCGAAGTGAGGAGCTAGTCGACGAGCTTCCACCCTCAATTGATGCAAATAGAACAGAGACAATTGAGAACATGCTGCTTCGGAAAGAACAAAAGCAATTGTTAGGAAAAAAACTTGCGAAGGTACCACCAGCGTATCGAGAAGTCATCGAAGGATTCTATATAAAAGAAAAATCATATCAGCAACTTGCGGATGAACAAAATGTTCAAATTAAAACAATCGAGACAAAGTTATATCGCGCTCGATTATGGATGAAAAAAAATTGGAAGGAGGAGGAGTTTCAATGAAGCATTATTCACTAACGGAATGGCAGGATTACATTAATGGGAATTTACTTGATGATGAGGTTCGAAATGAATATGAGCAACATCTTTATTCATGTGACGATTGTCTAGAAAGCTATATGAGTGCCATTGAAAGTCTTGAAACAGACCTTCCGACTATAACGGAACCCTCCTTATATACAGATGAGTTGATGAAGAAAATTCCTTTTAAAGAAGCAGATAAGACAATCTATAGAAGGAAGTGGTACGAAGACAAAGTCTTTCACTACCTACTCGCAACAGCGATGACCTTTCTACTAATGTTAACAGGGGTCTTTTCTGAATTGACCAACGTATCTTCCAAATTTGAACAAAAGACACAACCTTCCTTCACCGAGCAAGTACTCACCTTCCTAGATAAGGTGGAAAAAATAGAAGAAAAGGAGAAAAAATAAATGGTGAAACAAAAAAATCCAATTATAGCAGTTTTACTCGGCTTTATTCCAGGTGCAGGTTTAATGTACTTAGGCAATGGTTTTATAGGTCTTATGGTTCTGTTGGCTACTTTCGGTTCGCTCCCATTTGGCATTTTGGTTGCTGAAATGACTTATAGTGACGCCTTTGCCTATTTATTCATTTTTGCAGGGTTCCTTTTATACGTCATTAGTATCATTTATACAGCCATTAAGGCATCTAAAATGTTAAAACGGCCGAATATTGAAGGAAAAGAAACGACCGAATTAAGCTCAGAACGCTTTTACACAATCGTATTATCGCTTATCCCTGGGCTTGGTCATTTCCAGCTCGGGTTAATGAATCGAGGCATGACCTTTTTAGCCTCATTCCTCGGAGTAGCAGCAATGATTTTATTTGTGACCGCTATTACAGGTCGTGGTGAATTTATCGTTTTCTTAATAATTTTACCAGTACTATGGGTTTACAACTTCTTTGATACGATGCAGTTATTAAATAAAAAGGAAGCTGGAAAAGAGCTAACAGACCACTCCATTTTAGAAGACTTTGAAAGTCGCCATGCAGAGGGACGAAAGAGCAGAACATTAGCTACCTTATTATCCATGTTTCCTGGAGCAGGTCATCTTTACTTAGGATATCAAAAGAGAGGGATTCAATTAATGGCCGCCTTCCTCTTTTCCATCTATATATTAGATGTCCTTCGCCTAGGGATTTTTCTCTTCTTTGTTCCTATTATATGGTTTTATAGCTTCTTTGATGGGCTACAAAGAGCATCGAGACACGATCAAGAGCCTTTAGAAGATGAACCGATTGTCTCGTATTTTCTCAACCATCAGAAATGGATAGGGATCGGGCTTATTCTCCTTGGTGTTTATTACCTTGCAACAAACCTTTTCTTCCCTATCGTATCACCCATTGTATATGAATATTGGAATATTCATCTTTACACTTGGGTTAATACGTATTTACAAACAGGGGTCATCTGTTTGTTGTTAATAGGAGGGGGCATAAAGCTTATGTCAGGAAATAAAAAGACGACAAAGAATGAGGAGATTGAGGAATGAGAACTTGGAGAGTAGGAACCTTTTCCATGGGAGGATCACTGTTATTTTTAGGGATTTTATTACTTTTAACACAAATTCTTCATTGGGAAACAGCCTTTATTTTAGTCAGTTGGTGGCCTGTGCTATTCATTGTGTTAGGAATCGAAATTTTACTATATTTATTTCTATCTCGTAGCGAAAAGGCCTTTTTAAAATATGATTTTTTAAGTATAATCTTTGTCGGATTTATTGGCATGGTTGGTATTGGATTGACCGTCGTTCAAACAACAGGGTTGCTTGAGCACGTTACCTCTTCCTTCAATAATGAGGTAGCGACTGCAAACCTCCCTGCCTTTAATAAAGAAACAGGAACAGAGATTAAGAGAATCGTAGTCGATACAGGGGATCACCCTTTAACGATTGAAACCTCAACTGATAAGGAAATCAGTATTTTTGGGACGTATCGTACTCAGTATGTCGACCGCAAACCTTTGTTAGAAGAGGTCAATGACTACCTTTTCACCAAAATTAAAGGGGATACGATTTTTATTACGTTTAAAGATTTACCCCAACGTAACGAATGGACGACAACGTTTCATTCATTAGAAGCAACTTTAGTCGTTCCAGCCTCCGCTTCTCTTGAGGTTGAAAGCGATAATGCCATTACGTTAAAACCACGAAAAATAGTAAGTTCATGGAATATTGAAAACTCATCCAATGTGTCGCTGGACCTCACTAAAGCAGAAGATGTTACGGTTCGACTAAGAGACATCCAGCATATCGAAGGGGATGAAATTCAGTGGACCTATCCAGAAACGAGAGAAGGTCAACAAGAAAGTAACGAGGTTGATCTGGAGGAACATCGCACTTCGGCTACTTATAAAATAGGAAGTGGCGAACAGTCCATTTCAATAACCGATGCTTATTCTGTTCATGCCACCGTTTCTCCGTAACCTACATGATTGAAGTGCCAATCCTATGAATTGGCACTTCAATTTCTTTTTTTAATTTATTTCTCAAGGAGAATCGGTACATATCTTCATGTAGTCCTTGCTAGTAATGAATAATTTCCCACCCTATACTTCATTTTCATTCATTTCTTTTTCTAACTTTTGAAGCTCCTGCCTCGATTTTCGTTTAAAGAAAAACAATACTAGCAACGTTGGGATTGATAAAATCAAATATACTAATATAACATTAACGATGTCCATTTTTCCCTTCCTTTCTATGCTACTTTTCCAAACCACAATCTCAACTCATTTTATATAGAAAATATATCACAATTTCCTTCATCTGTTTAGGGAGTAGGTTTGGTCCTACTCCCCTACACAGGTTCAGAGACCTTATTTCGTCTCTCCAATCATAATCGTCAAGCTAATTAACGTAACCAAAATCGTTGCACCCATATCTGATAAAATAGCAATCCAAAGGGTAAGCCAGCCTGGAATAGTTAGTAATAAAGCAATAAGTTTTAAGCCTAAAGCTAATGAAAGGTTTAACTTAATAATATTATTTACCCTCTTCGAAATTTTTACAGCAGAGGGGAGTTTCCCTAAATGATCTTGCATTAAGACGATATCGGCTGTTTCAATTGCACTATCCGTTCCTTTCCCCATAGCAATACCTAGATCGGCTGTTGCTAATGCAGGAGCATCATTAATCCCATCACCTACCATGGCTACTTTTCCACGTTTCGTCAGCTCTTTCACTTTCGCTACTTTATCCTCTGGTAATAGACTCGCATAATAATGAGTAAGCCCTACCTGTTTTGCTACCTTTTCTGCTGTCTTATCATGGTCTCCCGTTAACATAACGGTATTGTTAATCCCAGCTGAATAAAGCTGATTAATAATTTCTTTACTCTCCTGTCTAATTTCATCCGTTACACCAAACACGCCTAATACAGTGACTTTATCTGAAACAATGACAAGTGTATAGCCTTCATCTTTTAACAGTTGAATGTTTGCTGCGACATCGTCAGGCAATGGGAAATGGAGGCTTTGTTCATTCCCTACTGTATACTCTTTGCCATTGATTACAGCAGTCACACCTTGACCTGAAATGGTACGAATGTCGTCTGGCTCAATAAACAGAATACCTTGTTCATTAACCTTTTCCATTACAGCTTTTGCAATAGGGTGGGTAGAATTCTTTTCAATCGAACCAGCAATGGAGAAAAATCGCTTTTCATCATAGACGAACATCTTTTCTACATAAGGATGACCTTTTGTTAATGTCCCTGTCTTGTCAAACGCAACGGTATTAATTTTTCCAAGCTGCTCAAGGAATACCCCTCCCTTTACTAGAATTCCATTTTTAGCATTACGTGCTATTCCTGAAACAATAGCAATGGGGGACGAAAGAATTAAAGCGCAAGGACAACCAACAATAAGAACGGCTAACCCTTGGTAAAACCATATCCCCCAATCACCTCCGATAATGAGTGGGGGAATCACCATGACTAAAAGGGAAACGACCATAATTAGCGGCGTGTAGTATTTAGCAAATCGATTAATAAATTGTTCAGTTGGTGTTTTCGTTTCCTGTGCTTCTTCAACTAAATGAAGGATTTTGGCCAAGGAGGAGTCCTTATACTCTTTCGTAATGCTTACTTTGAGCACACCTTCGTTATTAATACTCCCCCCAAATACTTTCTCATTTTTTTCTTTTTCTACAGGCATCGCTTCCCCTGTGATGGCTGCTTCATTCACTGAACTTCTTCCTGAGACGACTATCCCATCAGAAGGGATTTTTTGACCTGATTTGACGAGAACTACATCCCCCTTCCTAAGTGTTTCAATAGGGACGATTCTTTCATGCCCGTTCTCAAGCAGAATCGCTTCCTTCGGGGCAACCTTTAATAATTCCTCCATTGACTTTCTAGCCTTCGCCATCCCCAAGCCTTCTAGTAATTCATTTACACCGAATAAAATGGCTACTAACGTACCTTCTTTCCATTCTCCGATAGAAAAAGCACCAATTAAAGCAATGGTCATGAGCGTATCGATGTTAAACTTGAGCTGAACTAGATTTTTTGCCCCTTTAATAAAGGTTGGGTATCCACTTAAAGCCGCAGCAGTTAAATACATAATGACTGGTATATTCGTTTGAACTTGTGTATCAACATAAATGGCTGCTAAGAAAATGATTGTTGATAGGCCAAGCAAGATTTTCATACGATCTGTTCGGTCATGCGAGTGGGTATGATCCATTGAATCATAATCGCCTTCTTTGACAATGATGGCTCCATCCGCCGAGAGAATTTTCTCTACTTTTTGCAAATCAACCTCATTAGTTAGAATCAGTTTACTACTATTGTAGAGAATCCTTGACCCTTCCCCATTCTCTAATTTATTTATTGCTTCCTCCATCTCTCTTGCACAGTTTCCACAAGAGAGACCTTGTAACCTATACTCATTCATTCTTCATCTCTCCCCAAAGTACTAATGATGTCTGGCATGGTGGATTGTTTGCTGTAACATGTTCATCACATGATCATCATCAGCAGAGTAATATAGTGTCGTTCCTTCACGTCTATATTTGACTAATCGTAAATTCTTTAAGAAGCGTAATTGATGAGAAACCGTTGTTTGAAGAAGAGATAACGTTTCGGCTATATCATTAACAGAGTGTTCTTTTTGAGCAAGTAAGTGTAAGATTTTCACTCTCGTTGGTTCTGATAAAGCTTTAAATGTTTGTGTTACAATAAATAGCGTTTCTTCATCTATTTCTACACACTCTTCAAGCTCAGGAGCTTGACTGTTCTTATTCAGTCCCATTTTCTTTTCTTTATTACTTTCTCCCACGATACCACTCCTATTCTATTCTCATATATGACAATATGTTCATGTATTATAATTATATCATAAAAAACTGGAAGCCCTTCTGTCAATCATATCTCTACTATATTAAGAAGCTTTCCGAAAGAAAGCAGATATAAATCCCTATAGTCTACTACTACTAACATCGACTCTCACCAGTAAAGAGGATTGAAATGTCTTAAATAACACGATGAGGGACAGGTAGCGATTACACAGGTAAATAGCAAGGTTTGCTGTGAAAGAACACAATAGTGCTCCCTTGTTATTTTACTAATATCCTTTTACTTTGTTACATCCTCTGCAAATGGTTATCCCTATATTTCTATTGGCAAAGTAGTACCTACCACGTAAGTACAGTTATTCATAAGCTAAACATATTGGTCGTCAAAAAATGACTTCATCTTTGGATATAATAAATGGATTAGGTACCCACCCTTTTTAGTTAAATAGGTGTATCTTCTGATTAAGTGAAGAACAAAACCTTCTAACATCATATAGCTGGAATAAAATAAAAAAGGAGGAGGAACTTTTTAAGGTTCCTTCTCCTTTTTTCAATACGATGATATAACATTCATGCGAAACATGGAATACCAAACGTTACTTTTCTTTTCGAGCTAATAACGTAAAAATAAGAATAAAAGTAAAGCCTGTTAAAGCTAAGAATGGAATGGTAATAAAACCGAACCAGTTAATGTATTCTGCACTACATGGAACACCGTTTGCACATGGTTTAATCTCCGCAAAGCCTGGTACTTTTTGTTCCAAATAGTGAAACAGAGAAATACACCAGCCTATTATAGCCATTGGAAAGACTATTTTTCTTACATTTAAGTCATGCTGAAAAGTTCCAATTCCAAGAATTAGGGTTAAAGGGTACATTAATATTCGCTGATACCAACAAAGTTCACAAGGAATAAACCCTTTAATTTCGCTGAAGTATAAACTACCTAATGTAGCAATCATCGAAACGAGCCAAGCTGCATACATAAACAATTGACTTTTACTGATCTTATTGTCGCTATTCACCTATTCTTGCCCTTCCTCAATTAATGACTTAATTTGATCATAATCAAAAGGATTTTCTAGCTTTGTGCCATTAATAATAATCGTTGGAGTTGAATTAACCGAATATTGCGATACTAAAGACGCATCCTTTTCTACCTCATCAATAAATGTCTGTTTCTCTAAATCTTGCTTCAATGTTTCTATATCCATATTCGTTGTCTTCTCTGCAATTTCAAGCATCTTATCGACTGTGACCCAAGCACTCTCTTGCTCTGGTTGTTCATCATAAATCCCTTTATGAAATGCCCAATAAGAATCTGGGTCATGATTATAGACCGACTCTGCTGCTAAAGAACTTAATTGCGATTCGGCACCATGAAATAATACATTTACATAAGAAAAGTTCGCCTTACCTGTATCAATAAATTCCTCTTTTAATGCAGGATAAATCGTTTCACCCCATGATTTACAAGCAGGACATTTATAATCCCCGAACTCAACGACAGAAACAGGGGCATCCTTTTCACCGAGTGTCGGTTGATTTTCTGTAGAGGGATGAGAATCAAGTACTTCCCCTTTATCTTCGCTCTTCTCTTTCAGTACAACAATCGTTGCTAACAATATAGCGAAAAACAAAGTAATTAATACAAAATATTTTATTGGAGATTTTTTCAATTTGTTCACCTCAATAATGTAGTTATCTATATCACTATAATAGCATACTATAAAATCATTTACAGAATTTAGTTATAAATAATTATCTATCCTACTAAATAAAGACATAGTACGATTTTACAGATAAAAGATTGCTAGCCAAAGTAATTTACCTTTAAAAAAACACAACATTGTTATGATAACCATAAGCAAGTTGTGTTTTTTTATTTAACCGCTTTCTTAATGAATTCATGGGTTAGAAGTTAATAACACTTCTCGGATTTATAGCATTGGATTTACTTCCGTTCCAACCACCTGCATGAACTTCAAAGTGCAAATGCTGACCGAAAGAATAACCTGTATTCCCCATCACACCGATTTTTTGGCCTTTTTTAACCGTTTGAAGATTTGACACTGCATAAGAGGACATATGAGCATAAACCGTCGTATACGTTTGACCATTTATATTATGACTGATAAAGACGACATTTCCGTATGAGTTGCTCCATTTGGCTTGTGAAACTACACCATCTGCTGCGGCAACAATCGGAACGCCACTACCAGATTTGGCGATATCCATCCCGTAGTGATAACGAGTTTTACCATTAAGAACATCTAAACCAAAATTCGTCGTAATAATCCCACTTGCTGGTTTCGTCCAACTACCTGAGCTCACTGCTGGTGCGGCAGCCGAAGATGAACCTCCTGACGATGATGATCCACTTGTATTGGATGCCGCTGTCGCCTCAGCCTGCTCCCTCGCAATACGCTGTGCTTCACGTTCTGCAGCTATAATTTCTGTTTCGACCGCTTTGCTCATCTCATAAAGTGCATGTGCGTGCTCTTCTAGCTCTTCTTTTTCCTCTTCAAGGCTTGAGTGTTCCGTCTCTAATTGCGCTAATAAGCGATCTTTTTCTGCCTTTTGACTATCTAAACTTGCCTTAAGGTCTTCAAGCTTGTTCTTTGCCGCTTCTAAACTCTCTAACTTTTCTTCTACTTCTTTTTTCTTTTTTTCTAGTAATTCTTGGTCTCTCTTCTGATCTGCTAATATATTTTTATCGGCATCCATTATAGTATTGACGGCTGTAATACGTGAAATAAAATCAGAGAAGCTTTTCGCACCAAGGACCACATCTAAGTAACTAGCACTTCCACCTTGTTGTTGCACCGTTCTTGCTCTTTCTTCTAATAGCTCATTACGTTCTGCTATTTTTTTCTCAATTTCTTTTATTTCTTCTTTTAATTTATCAATTTCTATATTCGTTTCTTCAATTTCTGCCGCTTTTTTTTGAATTTCCCCTAAATTTTTATCTATTTCTGCGTCAATTTTTACTATTTCTGCCTGCATATCCTTCTGCTTAGCAAGGTTTTTATCTATTTCCGCCTGTTTCTGATCAATACTTCCCTCTACTTCGTTTTGTTCCTCTTCAAGCTTGTTCTGCTCCTGCTTTAAACTATTCATGGACTGTGCAAAGCTATTGCTAGGGAAACTACCTACTGTTAAGACCCCCGCAAGTGATAATGCGATAAGTGGTTTATTTTTCACAATATGTGCTCCTCTCACTTCTATATCTTACGGTTTTTGTTTTATATTTTTAAGAATTTGCGGACGGACATCATGCTGCCCCAAACACCGATCAAACATCCCATTAATACGATCAATATGTTCACTTGGTAAATAAATGGCGTTACTTCTAGTATTGAAAAAAGAGAGTTTCGAAGCTTAGGCTCAATATATTGATAGGCATAATAATAGCTAGTAGATACTAGAATGACAGGAATAACGGATCCTAATATACCAAGCCACAGCCCTTCTAAAATAAATGGCCATCGAACAAACCAATTGGTTGCTCCGACTAGCTTCATAATTTCTATTTCTTTTCTCCGTGCGACAATCGTAATTTTAATTGTATTAGAGATTAGAAACATCGCTGTAAATAACAGTCCAATGATTAACACTAAACCTACATTTCGACTGTATTTAAAAAAGCTAAATAATCGATCGATTTTGGCTTCGCCATATACTACTTCCTCTATATTATCGAATCGTCGAATTTGTGTTGCAATTGACTTCGTTTCTGTCGGATCTTCTGCTTTAATAACAAACGCATCGTATAATGGATTTTCTTGCTCAAAAAGTCCAAACTCTTCGCCAACATCATCCATTAAATCCTTCAATTCTTCATCTTTTGATGAGAATACGATACTTTCCACTCCTGAGATACCCTCAATTTGTGACTCTAACTTGTCAATCATCTCTTCATCTGCTTCTAAAGATAAGAACACCTTAATTTCAATATCTTTTTCTATATCTGTCGCCACTTTATTCATATTTAGCATGAGTACTACAAAAACACCAACAAGTACTAATGTTACTGTAACGGCGCTAGCTGAAGCGAAAGTCATCCAGCTATTTCGCACGATATTTTTCAAGCTTTCACGTAAGTGACGTAAAAGGGTATTAAAGTTCATAGCCGTAATCACCTCGTTGCTCGTCTCGAACAATTTTACCATTTTCTATAGCAATGACACGATGGCGAATCGTGTTAACAATATCACGATTATGGGTAGCCATAATAACTGTCGTACCACGCGTATTAATTTCTTCAAAAATCTTCATAATTTCCCAAGATGTTTCAGGATCTAAATTCCCTGTTGGTTCGTCAGCAATGACTAACTTCGGCGTGTTCACGATGGATCTGGCAATCGATACACGTTGCTGTTCCCCTCCTGAGAGTTCATCTGGTAGCATTCTAGCCTTATGTTTTAAACCGACTAAGTCTAAAACATCCATCACTCTTTTCTTCATCATCACAGTGGGTTCTTCAGTCACTTCCAATGCAAACGCTACATTCTCATACACGGTTAAAGATGGAAGAAGTTTAAAATCTTGAAAGACTACTCCCATATTTCTGCGCAAGTATGGGACACGGTGGCTTTTTAGCTTCGCAGTATTAATGCCATTAATGATGACATCTCCAGAAGTAGGTTTTTCCTCACGGTACATTAATTTAATAAATGTAGACTTCCCTGCTCCACTGGGACCTACCACGTAAATAAACTCACCTTGCTGGATTTGGACATCAATCCCATTAGCAGCAACAATACCATTTGAGTATTCTTTATAGACATTTGTCATTTGAATCATGTGTTAATCACCTAATTTATTATTGTTGGATTATGCAGTCACATCTTGTTGTCAAATAGGCTCGAAAAATGCCCACAGTTCATTATACCATTTGACCTAGATCAGGTCATCGAAATTTGTATTACAGTTTCTTTTCAATTGTAATTTTCAATTTTAGATGAAATGATTCTAAATTCAACATTATTCTTCAGTAATTCTTGTTTTTCCACTTTATTTCTTTTAATGAAGTAAGGTAATTGTTTAATATCTTAATTTATAATCTATTGTTATTGTCGAAATCAATAATTGATTAGATATATTTCGTAAGTATTTTCTATGTACCAACAAGTCTTTTTTCACAAATAATCATTATTTTTTCGTACTTGAAAGAGTAAAAAAAGACCCGTTTTTTCTAAAGTTAACAAAACGTACTTCGCCTATTTTCAGCAAAATCACTCACAAAAAAGCTTGTAGAGAAATCCACTAGGTTTCTCTACAAGCTCGCAAAGACATTCCCTGTTACATTTATTTTTTATTTGCAAACCATTCTGCTACTTCTTTTGCTTCTTCACCTTTTAGGACACCAGGCATTTGTCCTTTTCCATTTACGATAATGTCTAAAATCTCATCTTCACTTAGTTTTGCCCCGATATTATCAATCTTTGGGCCATAGTCACCTTGTAAGTTCCCTCCATGACATGTCGCACATTTTTGGTCAACAAGCTTTTCGATTCCTACTTTCTCAGGCTCATCTTCACCACCACCACATGCACTTAACACTAATACAGAACCTAACAGGACACTATATATTAATTTTTTCACGGCTATTCCCTCCTTGGGAAATAATAGAATCACAATTACATTATACCAATTTTACGCCCGATTGAAACCTTCTCCAAGCACTTCAGAAGAGTCCGTAACAACAATAAATGCTGATGGATCAATCGCCTTCACTAGTTGTTTCAACTTTGTGAATTCTGTCTGATCGACAACACACATTAATATGGGTCTCTCATCATCCGTATAACCACCATATGCAGATAGTTTTGTCACACCTCGATCAATTTTATTCAAAATACCATCTCGAATTTCTTCTTGACGATTGGTAATAATGAGTGTCATCTTCGAACGACCAATGCCGACTTGTACTAAATCAATCGTCTTACTTGTAACAAATAGGCCAATCAGCGCGTACAAACCTTTCTCAATATCGAAAACAATGGCGGCTGACAGTACAATTAACCCGTCAATTAACGCCACACATGTTCCAAGTGTTAAACCTGTATATTTATTAATAATTTGCGCTGCTAAATCTGTTCCTCCTGTAGAAGCCTTGCCTCGAAAGACAATTCCAAGTCCAAGCCCAACTCCAATCCCTCCGAAAAGTGATCCTAATAAAGGGTCGGAGGTCCACGGTTCCCAATCCTCAGTTAGATAAACGACTAGTGGTAAAAAAATAGTTCCTACCGCTGTTTTTACACCGAAATGAACTCCTAAAAGTATAAGGCCCGCAATAAATAGTGGAATGTTTAATGCCCATTGTACATAAGCTGGATTCCAATCTACTAACCCTTTTAAGATTGTTGAAATACCTGTAACTCCTCCTGATGCCACTTCGTTCGGCAATAAAAACACATTGAAAGCAATCCCGATTAAAATGGATCCAATAAAAATATACCCATATTCTAATAATTTATTTAATGCTGGATTCGCTAGTTCACCGCGTCTTCGCTTACTATTGCTCATCTTTGTAGCTCCCTTTCCAGTCAGTCTATGTAGTTTCCCCTAAATCTTCCGTTTTAGGAGTATAGCATGTCGAAAAATGTCTGTAAATGACACTACTATAACGCGTTAAAGTAATGGATGCTTAAAATATTGAAGAACAATTTACATCCTAAACCTTTAAAATATAGAAATGGGAGTGAATGCTAAATAATCCTTAATTACGTGGAGATTCTCAAAAGGTAGGGATATATAGGAGACAGTAGTCAGAAGGGTTGCTATAAATGAAGGAGCAATGAATCATAACACTTCATTCGACCATAAAAAAAGCTGACAATTAAGTCAGCCGTTTAATGTATACGTGAACGTAAATATGAATCAATAAATGGATCGATATCACCATCCATTACTGATTGTACATTCCCAGTCTCTGTGCTTGTGCGGTGATCTTTCACCATCGAATAGGGGTGAAATACATAGGATCGAATTTGACTTCCCCAGCCAATTTCTTTCTGCTCCCCACGTATTTCAAGAAGCTGTTCTTGTTGCTCTTCAATTTTCTTTTGATAAAGCTTGGCCTTCAACATATTCATCGCTTGTGCTCTATTTTTAATTTGAGAGCGTTCAGATTGACACGTCACGACAATGCCTGTTGGAATATGAGTAATCCTGACAGCAGAGTCAGTCGTATTAATATGCTGTCCACCAGCACCACTTGCACGATACGTATCAATTTTCAAATCTTCTGTACGTACGTCTAGTTCAACTTCTTCGTTAAATTCTGGAACAACCTCACAAGACGCAAATGAAGTATGACGACGACCTGAAGAATCAAAAGGAGAAATACGCACTAAGCGGTGAACACCTTTTTCTGCTTTTAGATAGCCGTAAGCATTATGCCCTTTAATTAAAAGCGTCACACTTTTAATCCCTGCTTCATCACCAGCAAGGTAATCAAGAGTCTCAACTTTAAACCCTTTTTTCTCTGCCCAACGTGTATACATTCGAAGTAGCATGGATCCCCAATCTTGAGATTCGGTACCTCCAGCACCAGGGTGCAGCTCTAAAATGGCATTATTTTTATCATAAGGTTCGCTTAATAACAACTGAAGTTCAAAATGGTTTAGTCTCTCTGATAAGTCAACTAATTCCGTCTCGAGCTCCCCTTCGAGGTCTTCGTCGGCCTCTTCTTTCGCTAGTTCAAATGTGACTTCTAATGTTTCATGAGTTTCAAATAAATCATTGTACTCATTAACAAGATCCTTTAAACCATTGGCCTCGTTTATGACACCTTGAGCTGCCTGCTGATCATTCCAAAAGTTTGGATCTGCCATCATTTCATCTAGCTCTGCAATTCGTTCTTCCTTCGTTTCGAGGTCAAAGAGACCCCCTAAAATCAGCTAGCTTCTTAGCTGTTTTTTCTAACTCCACTTTCATTTCTGACAATTCCATTCTAAGTTCACCTCTATGAATAATCTGTGTTTCATCAATCTTCTGAAGGTAAGCGTATAGGTTCAGTACTAATAAAACTCACTTCGTCTATTAAATAGGTAAGACGAAGTGATTCACTATAAATTCTTCGTATATCATTAAACGTTCATCTTACCATTTTTCAGTAAAACAGTAGTATGGTGTATGACCAAAAGTCAAACACCATACGCTCTTTATCCGTGACAATTTTTATATTTTTTCCCGCTTCCACATGGGCATAAATCGTTTCGACCGATGTTTTCCTCTTTGCGAACCGGCTTACGCTTTTTCACCTTTTGGTCGCCTTCTTTCGGATTTACCGCTTGGCCTTTTGCTACTTCTTGGCGTTCAAGATTATTGCGTATTTGGGCCTTCATCGCAAGTCGTGCGGAGTCCTCTTCAATCGCTGTGACCATCGATTCAAACATAATGTATCCTTCATTTTGATATTCCCTTAAAGGATCATTCTGACCGTAAGCACGTAAATGAATTCCTTGACGAAGGTGGTCCATCGCATCAATATGGTCTGTCCATTTCGTATCAACAGCACGTAAAAGGACTACTCTCTCAAATTCTCTCATACGTTCAGAAGTCATTTCTTCCTCTTTTTCACTGTATAGAGAAAGAACCTTTTGGAAAATAAACTCCGTCATTTCGTCTGGTGATTTATCCTTTAAATCCGCAACCTCGACATCGCCTTCACTAAGAAGATTGGCTTGAACAAAATCCACTAATCCTTGAAGATTCCATTTTTCTTCTTCTTCCGCCAGTGATGCGTGAGCCTCCACTTGTCGTTCAATCACAGAACGTAGCATATTTTCGACGATTCCACGAAGATTTTCTGAGCTTAATACTTCATTACGCTGAGCATAAATAATTTCACGCTGCTGACGAAGCACATCATCATATTGAAGTAATTGCTTACGCGAGTCGAAGTTATTTCCTTCCACGCGCTTTTGCGCACTTTCAACGGCTCGACTTACCATTTTACTTTGAATTGGCTGAGAATCGTCCATCCCAAGACGCTCCATCATCGATTTCATATTGTCAGAGCCAAAGCGACGCATTAGCTCGTCTTCCATAGACAAATAGAATTGTGTAACACCAGGATCTCCTTGACGACCTGAACGACCTCTAAGCTGATTGTCAATTCGGCGTGACTCATGACGTTCTGTTCCGATAACAGCCAGTCCCCCTAAGTCAAGAACACCTTCTCCTAATTTAATATCCGTTCCACGACCCGCCATGTTTGTCGCAATCGTCACGGCACCTTTTTGACCTGCATCTAAAATAATATCCGCTTCACGCCCATGGTTCTTCGCATTTAAAACGTTATGACGAACACCTCGTTTAAGTAATAGCTTGGAGATTACTTCAGAAGTCTCAATCGCTACTGTACCGACGAGAACAGGTTGCCCCTTCTTATGACGTTCGGCAATATCCTCTACCACTGCACGGAATTTCCCTTCCATTGACGCATAAATTAAATCGGAACGATCATCACGAACAACCGGTTTGTTCGTCGGAATCACAATGACATTCATATTATATATATTTCGGAACTCTTCTTCTTCCGTCTTAGCTGTTCCCGTCATTCCGGACAGTTTTTCATACATACGGAAGTAGTTTTGGAAAGTAATCGTTGCCATTGTCATGCTTTCGTTTTGAACTTCAAGTCCTTCTTTTGCTTCAATAGCTTGATGCAGCCCTTCACTATAACGACGCCCCTTCATTAATCGTCCCGTAAAGGAGTCAACAATGACCACTTCGCCATCCTGCACTACATAGTCTACGTCTTTATGCATCGTAACATGAGCTTTTAACGCTTGATTAATATGATGAAGGAGCTTGACATGATTTAAATCAAAGAGATTTTCAATATTAAAGCCTTTTTCAGCTTTCGAAATACCATCTTCTGTTAATAATACACTTTTCGTCTTTTCATCATACGTATAGTCGCTTTCTTTATTAAGCATCCGTACAAAGGCATTAGCTTGCATATATAGCTGAGCAGAGCGCTGTGCTTGTCCTGAAATAATAAGCGGCGTTCTTGCTTCATCAATAAGAATGGAGTCAACCTCATCAATGACAGCAAAGTTAAGTGGTCTCTGTACTTTATGTTCATTGTAAAGGACCATATTATCGCGAAGATAATCAAAACCAAATTCATTATTGGTTCCATAGGTAATATCCGCTAAATAGGCTTCACTCTTCTCTTCCTTCGATAATGAATTTAAATTTAGACCGACGGTTAAACCTAAAAACTCATACAACCGTCCCATTTCCTCAGCGTCACGACTTGCTAAGTACTCGTTCACTGTAACAACATGAACGCCTTTGCCAGAAATCGCATTTAAATAAACTGGCATCGTAGCTGTTAACGTTTTACCTTCACCTGTTTTCATTTCCGATATATTTCCTTCATGAAGAGAAATTCCCCCCATGAGCTGGACTCGATAAGGATGCTGGTTAAGAACACGACGGGCTCCCTCACGAACAACAGCAAACGCTTCTACCAATAAATCTTCTAGCGTTTCTCCGCTTTGATAACGCTCTTTAAATTCAACCGTCTTTGCTTTAATCTCTTCATCTGATAATGCTTCTATCTTAGGACCTAATGCATCTATTTGGTCTGCTAGCTTTTCAGCCTTTTTTAATTCGCGTTTATTGGCATCGAAAACTTTGTTTAAAAATCCAATCATGTCTTAACGCTCCTTTTTCGTTATACATATCTCGTCTACGTCATTCTTACTTCTTTCATCGATCGAATGACTCGTAATCTTTCTTTTTATCTTACCACTTCACCAATTGAGTGACAACTTCAGAATAACAAAGTTTACCTATTGTCATTCATAAAAAGGCAAACACGTCCGTGTTTGCCTTTTTATGAATTTACTCTATGAAACTAGATGTTGATAACGAACAGCCTTGCTTTACTGTTGAAGCGACAAACCTTCCTTATCAGAAATCATATCTTCCACAGCATCAACAATCTCTTTTCTTTTTTTCGAAATAGATTGAGGTGAAACGTCAAAGCTTGCAGCAATTTCCTTTTGAAGAAGATTTACATGCTTAGGTAAATAATGTTTCACTGCTTCTACTGTAGCCGCTGCGTATACGTGTGGGTTCCTCATAGTAGGCTTTGCTCTTTCTAAATATTCTTCTAGTAACGAAACAGCAAATTCTACTCGATTGCTTTCCTCCCCATTCTCTTCAAGATATGTTTTTAGTGATTCGGTTGCCTTTTCATATGAAGCTTTATTAAATTTCGACTTCCCTGTCACTCGTGGCGACTTCTCTTTGCGAGTATCATCTTTGTATACTTGAAAGGCATAGTCGACCAATGTAAAGAAACTTTCATGAACTCCCTCTATATACTTTTCTTGCGCGTGTGCAAATAATTCTTCGCCAAGGCTAGGAAAAATAAAATATTGACCAAATAACACTTGTTTTTCACCATAGGTAAGAACCACTCCAATAACAAAAGCGTTCTCCTTTAAGTCTTGATCTTGTTCATCTAACGAAAATGTCTGACCACTTAATGCATCTTGAAGGGTAATCGACGTCTCCTGGACATTTGATATTTTCCCAGCAATAAACGGAGCTTCCTCCCACGAAGATACGATTTCCCGTGTAAGAGGACGTTGAATCGACTCCATTTGACTTTCAATAAATTGCTTCGATAGCGTATGTCCCTGACTATTTTTACGAATAAATAAATACCAAATAGTAAAGGCGATTTCAAAAATTTCCTCGTCTTTTTGGAATTGCTCACTGTTTGAAATGTATTTCTGATACTCCTGCACCATTTCAGCATCTTTCTTCTTAAGAACATAATCCATCATTTGCATTTGTAGGTGGTCAAGCTCTGTAGAGACTAGTTCTTCAACTGTTACGGAATTCGCTTTTCCACAACATTTTTTATATTTTTTGCCGCTCCCACATAGGCACGGTTCATTTCTACCAATTTGTGTCATTCCATTCACCCTTTTTTCTAGAATATCTCCGAAAAATCTAACCTCTTTATCATAAAGCAAAATGACAAAAAGAAAAAGAACCAGGATATTCCGATGCTTAGTCAAATCTTATTATTCTATATTTCATAGTAAGAGAGGTTTCAGCCTTCACCCTCCTCTTCATTTCCAACAAAAAAAGCGGACTCAATTTTGAGTCCGCTTTTTTTCTCTCGTTAGTTCGTTTCAATTAGTCCGTACTTCCCGTCACGTCGTTTATAAACGATATTGGTCGCATTTGATTCAGCATCTGTATAAATGAAAAAGCTGTGACCTAATAGATTCATTTGAAGAATCGCTTCCTCACTATCCATTGGCTTCAAATTAAATTGCTTTGTACGAACGACTTCCATCTCCTCTTCATCTTCTTGAAGCTGAGCAGCTTTCGTTCCTCCCATATTTGCAAAAAACTCTTTTGGACTTCCATTTTCACGAATTTTTCGATTAATCTTTGTTTTATGCTTTCTTATTTGTCTTTCTAATTTATCAATGATTAGATCAATTCCTGCGTACATATCTTCATGTCTTTCTTCAGCACGAAGGACGATATGTGGCATTGGAATCGTTACCTCTACTTTTGTTGTTTTATCATGGTATACTTTTAAATTTACGTGTACGTTTGCATCAGGAGTTTCATTAAAGTAACGCTCCAGCTTTCCTACTTTTTTCTCTAAATGCTCCCTAATTGCTGGAGTTACCTCAATGTTCTCACCACGAATGTTATAAGTTAACATGTAAACTCCTCCTTTATTTAAAGCTTATATTTATATTTCTATTTTACCCTTTAGAATCCTTCTTAATCTTTTGAAAAATTATGTCTATTTTGCGGCAACTATGTGAATTTTTGGTGAATAATGTCGAGTGAATGGTACGTTTGCGCATAAAATGTTTACCAATCCTTACACCTGAAACTTAAAAAAAGAGCAAATTTCTTTGCTCTTTACTGTCTTACATAGCGACTAACGTTATAATCGGCAGCTTGCTTCCACGTAATAAACGCCGGAAAAAGCTTCATTTCCAATAACTCTGACTTTTCTAAGGAAGCAACCATATCCATTGCATACTCTTCTATAACGGAAAAATCTTCAATGCTTTTCAAAACCCCCTGATCATCAGAAAAATAATCAAGAAGAAGAGGGTGCGCTTTTTGGAGCTGAGCGAGTGCTGATAAAATATCTAGCAACACTACATGGGCATTTGCGTCTTTTTGTGACCTAAAGGCAGAAATAACATACTGACATGCTTCTTCAACAGACACCAGCAACTCAATATAATGACGACATATTGTAAATTGTTCTTCTGTTAATTGAATCGGTTTTATCATCTCCATGTCATCTCCATGTCCCCTATTTCTTTTTGTCATAAAACATCCCGTCATGCTGAAGTGAGGCATACGGGTTTACATATTTATAAACCGAAACCTTCGTCTTCTTTAGTCCATTTCGATCTCGTTCAATCGATTTTTTCATTTTCTTCATTTCACTTTCAATCACTTTATTCATAACAACGATTTGCTTTCCAAGCTTTTCTTCTTCTGGAGTAAACGGAGGCTTAACTTTGTGTAATATCGCTTGTCGCTTTTTAAGAAGGGAGGTCATTTGTTCCATTTTTCCTTCCCGCTTCCCGTCTACTTGAAAAAGCTTATAAAGAGTTTTTGTAATGGTATAGCACTCGTTTACCACACTCATTACGCTTGACCACCAGTGTGTTGTTGTCTGCGGTTTAGTTGAATTACTTGCTTCCATGTGTCGCGCAACTCTACAATCATGCCTTCCACTTCTTCCATTATGTCAAGATCATTTTTGACATTCGCTGTCATTAACTGACGGTTCATATAATCATATAAACTCAGCATATTTTGGGACATTTCAATCTCCAGATTAAGCGTCACCATTAACTCCTGGATAATGTTCTGTGCCTTTTGAATATTAGTGTTCTTTAGTTCTATATGCTGATCTTGCATGGCTTTTTTGCCAGCATGAAGAAACTTCAAGCATCCATTATATAGCATTAGCGTCAGCTCTCCTGAAGAAGCGGTATTCACCGCATTGTCTTGATAGGTTTTATATGGGTTGTTTACGGCCATAATGACACTCCTTATCCTTTCTTAAAAACTAAATTGCTGCATTAAATACGTTGATTGAGTGTTCGCTTGCTGAATGGCTAATTCCATTGCCGTGAATTGGCGCCAATAGCGATCCTCAATTTGAGTCAACCTTTGTTCAAACCTGTCCATTTGATCTTCAATATTGTCTAAATTCCGACCTAATGTAAAGGTATGGTTGGTACTACTTGCTCTTCCCGCACGAACCTCAATACCTGCCATTGCCTCTTGAACGGTATCACGTAATCTTCGTGCTATTCCTTTTTCATCCATACTCTCGCCGTTTTTTGTAAACACATCTTTCAATGCATTCGGGTCGTTGGCAATGGTTTCTCTTAGTTTTTCTTCATCGATAATAAGTTTTCCGCGATCTAAATAGTCTTTCGAAGTATCAATACCAATATCCGAAAGTAAATTACCTATACCACTGATAGGAGAAGATAGGTCTAAACGCATTTGGTTGATAGCCGTTGTTAAGGTCGAGTCATTTCGTAGTGTTCCACTACGAGCTTGTTCTTCCCACAATTCAATTTCCTTCTCCTCCATGCCTTTTTTCTGTTCACTAGTTAGTGGTGGATAATCACGTTGTTTTACTTCCACTAATTCTTCATTTATTTTTTTTATTATGTCATTATATTTTTCGACAAATTGAACGACAGTGTCTAAAATACTATCAACATCCGGTGTGGATTGAAAATGAACTGGGTCTCCCGTCGCTTGCTTTAAAGTGACTTCGAAGCCTGATAATGTAAATGTATTCGAATGTCTCTCTGTCTCCAAGCCATTATAATTAAATTTCGCATTGGCCCCGAGTGTTCCATTATTTAAGGTCTCTGAGTGTATATTCGTTGCTTTACCAGTTCCATCATCGTCAAACTGTAAAACATTCATAAAAAAGTCGCCAGACAAGGTTATTTCAGGAATATTTGATCCATCACTTGCTTGTGCATCTCCACTATAATTAGCTGTTACAGCAACTTTTCCTGTAAAAGAATCATAAAACATCGTGACATTTGACTCTGCATTAATCATTGAAATTAATGAATTTAACGTATGCTCTGATGGATCAAATTCAATCGTCGTCGGTTCCGTCGATGTCACTCCGTCCTCCCCAATCGCTTGAATAGTAATCGTTTGCATACCGGAAACTCCTTGCTCACTGAGCGCTTTTGTTGGATCTAAATGAATGTTTGTATTGCTAAACATCGTTGCCGCTGATGCTAACGATGTTACTTCTATTGTTCCTGCAAAATCCCCTGTTGAGGACAGATTTTTTATCGAAAGCTCTTCAGGTGCTGACACATCAACTTGCTTTTGATTAAATGTAGAATCCCTATAGATTCCATCAAAGATTAACGTATCGAACTCTAAAAGCATCTTATTCATCTCACGATAATCATCCCGTTGCCATTCTAAATACGCCTTTTGCTGTTCAAGCCTATCCATTGGCAGCCTCTCTGCCCTCATTAAATCGCTTACGATTTGATCCGTGTCCATCCCACTTGCTAAACCACTTATTCTCAAATCATTCATTACGTCACGTCCTTATATCTTCTTATCGACTAATATTCCGACAAACTCCGTCATAGCTGCATACATGTCTAATAGTTTTTTTGGGGGTATTTCACGCACTACTTCCTTTGTCTCATTATCAATTACCGAAACAAAGTATTCCTGAAGCTTTTCATGAAATTCGAATTTCAGTGATGTAGGTGAGGCCTTTAAAAACTCGTTCACGCTATGAATAACTTTTTCAACTTGTTCTTTAGGAGGAATCTCTTGTTGTACTGCGTCCTGTTCTATTTTCAAGAGTGTACTAGATAATTCGATTGGTCTGTTTGATAAACTAGCCTCCATCGAATCTTGTTTAAGTGCTGGTACAGTGTTCAAATCAACCTTATTCACCATTTTCTTTCCTCCGATCACCCGAGTGTCTCTATTTCTATTATCGGCCAACAGGTCGAATCGTTTAATACTAGACAATGGATTCACTAAAGAACAATAAAGTCCTCATTCTCCCCAGACGGTACGCTTTATCAGAGAATCAGTCGAACCATCAAAAGATGTCACTGCCATCAGGCAAGCCATGTCACAAGGGCATATTTTTGCTATTGAGACAGAACTCTTCTTGATACACAACATATCTTGGAACACTTGTCGATTATCGTTCAAACGGCGCACAAATCTTGCTGAAAATCAAAAAGTTGAAGATGGTTAAATGAGGAAGAGGTGGGGTTAAAAAAATGAATTATGTATAGGAAACGCACAAAGTGGAATTGAAGAAAGTCGAACAGCATCATTTTTCAACTGAAGAAAGATTATAATCTACCATGGTGTGATAATTGGTGTTTTATTGGAGGAGAATGGATTTGATGTCTTGAAAGGAGCTCTCTATCGAAGGGATTGATAATCATCCGATTTTTAAGGTAGTAGCCGATCACTAAAATACACCCAACCTATACGAGCCATAGGCAAACAGGTAGTGACTTTGTTACATAGCCTTGATCATCGGAGGAGCTTAGATTAATATTTAATAGACCGAAATTCCTCTTTAATAGATCACATCATGTGGTCTTTACGTTTTAACTGCGAACACCGACCGTAACGCCACCACAGGGTCGTGTCACGCCAATCGATGTTCTTATTTATCTTAGAGTATGGAATGGGTTTCATGTCAAATTAAATTTAAGCACTTATTTAGCTTGAGACCGCCTTAGTGTTACGTTTAAAGAGTTAAGTAACACTTGAAAAACCAATCCGAAAACGATACGTAAAAATAGTACATTAGATATCTCGCGTCGAAAGCAAAAAAAAAAGAAACCCTCGTAAAACGAGAGTCTCTTTTTTTTTAATGATTAACGTAATAATTGAAGAACACCTTGTGGCATTTGATTTGCTTGAGCAAGCATTGCTTGAGCAGCTTGAGCAAGAATGGATTCTTTCGTTTGCGTCATCATTTCTTTTGCCATATCAACGTCACGGACACGAGATTCAGCAGCAGTTAAGTTTTCGCTAGCTGTTCCAAGGTTGTTGATTGTATGCTCTAGACGGTTTTGGACAGAACCAAGCTTAGAACGTTCAGCTGATACTTTTTGAATTGCGTTATCAATTGTTTTGATCGCAACATCTGCTTGAGATTGAGTTTCTACTTTAATACCCTTTACACCAAGAGCAGATGCACCCATATCTTCAACAGAAAGGTTCATATTTTGCCCTGTGTTCGCACCGATATGAAGCGTTGCACTTCCATCTGTACGGTTGTCTTGAGCAGCTGTTGTTTCACCGAAAGAAGAAAGAGTGTCTGTAGCAGACGTACGCACAGCTCCAGTACTATCTTTCACCGTAATTGTGATTCCATTAACAGCTCCAGCATAACCCGTATTATCAGCAGTAGCTACCATTTGACCATTACCATCAACAGAAATGGTGAAAGCTCCATTTGGATTCGGTGTAGCTGCTCCATCAGTATCTAATGCATCGATATCAGTAGTTGCTGAGACAGTAATCGTTTGCTCTGTATATGTTCCATCTTGAGTGTATGCCACTGTAATTGTATCACCAGCTGTAATGCCAAGGTTATTGCCATCTTTGTCTTGTAAAGCTGTCAGTAAAGTTGTTCCAGTAGCAGGTGCTGCACCAGCTTGAACTACTTCACTTGTGTTTATATTTGCTACAGCACCATTAACAGCTCCACCCATTGAACCATCAATTAGGTTTTTCGTGTTGAATTGAGTCGTATCACGAATACGGTCAATTTCACTTGTTAATTGTGTGATTTCATCTTGGATATTTTCACGATCTTGGGCTGTATTCGTGTCATTGGAAGATTGAACCGCTAGCTCACGCATACGTTGAAGGATTGAGTGTGTCTCTTGCAGAGCTCCTTCAGCTGTTTGGATCATAGAGATACCATCTTGTGAGTTACGAGCGGCTTGGTCTAATCCACGGATTTGTCCACGCATTTTTTCAGAGATAGCAAGACCCGCTGCGTCATCTCCTGCACGGTTAATACGAAGGCCTGAAGATAACTTCTCCATAGATTTTGCTTGATTTGTTGAGGCAGTGTTTAATTGACGATACGTGTTAAGCGCTGCGATATTATGATTAATTCTCATGTTTCTTTTCCTCCTTGAATGTAGAGCTCACGTCCTTGTGAGCTTTATGAATAGTGTGGAAAGAAAGGTCGGCCGCCCCTCTCTCCCTTACACTATTAATATCGACAGAGCCTATCCTTCTTTAATAGATTTACATAATCTTTTTTATTTTTTCACGTTCGTAGGAAGGAGCTTCGAAAGATCTTCTACATGCTTCGTCGCCGCATTATTTTCTTCCTGTATAGACAAATAGATTTCTTTTCGATGAATGTCAATGTGACGAGGAGCATTAATGCCAAGCTTTACTTGCTCCCCAGCTAAGGAAACGACAACCAATTCAATATTCTCCCCGATTTGGATGGCCTCTCCTGGCTTACGATTTAGAATGAGCATCTCCTCACTCCTTTACATTTGCCTGCTCTTGAAATAGAGCGTGCTTCGTTTTGTATTTATCATCGCTTAAGATGACTTGCTTCCCTTTTCTCGTTCTCACGTTAACAATGATTGGACCTTGCAAATTAGCGGTGGTTCGCTCAAACGGGGTTTCAACCGTCAGAATCGTATAAACGAGAACATCTTTTTCCGTTTTAATGTGCAATGAATGAAGCGTGTTCTCCTCTAACGCAAAATCATAGTCTGTAAAATAGTGAAATGGGTTGGTCACGACAAAGGCTAGAGAGGGTGTTTGACACGATTGGAGAATTTGAAACACCTCATTTTCAGGTAACGGTAACATAACAAAAGCCGTTTCATCTACAAATCCCGGTAGCCCATTAGGGAAATCAATAATTTCTTCGTTGCTAATTACTTGCACACCATGATACTGTGTTTGAATCTCCATACAATCCATTCCTTTCGACTAAATTTCTTGCTCATATTGAATTCCCACATACTTCAAGTGCTCAAAATCAATGGTTACACTTTGATATTGCTTCATGCTGATGGTCGTATTACCCGGTTCGTAGTTGATGATTGGCTCTTCAATCTCTGTTTTATTTATTGGTCTATTTACCTTCCAATCAATCTCCACTTTACTAGGTTCATACTGCAGTTTAACAGAACCAAAAGGAGGTATCCAACCAATATTGAAATGGAGCTCAGGCCCTTCACTATTGCGCTTTGAAATGCTTGAAATTGCATTCCCTCCATTTTCAATCTTCAACAACTCTTCCCCTTCTGCTGTCGCACGGGCCAAACCACTTAACCACGCTTCATAGCCTTTGTCTGCTATTTCTTCACCGAAACGAAGAGAGCTTTTCTGATTTAATGCCTCCCATGCTAGCGTTTGGTCAATCGTTAGTTGAGATGGCGTGGTATTGATGGATAATTCTGGTTTAGGCTGCTGAATGTCAAGCTTTGCCTTCGGCTGTTGGATCGATTGTTGAGGAGGTTCAATGTTTAACTGAATAATTGCTTGTTCTGATTGGATTCGTATTTGGGGTAATTGCACTTTCTTATCTCCTCCCTAGTAAAAGAAGCTATTCTAAAAGAATAGCTCCTAGCGTAAAAAGTCTAGCAACGTCGGTTGTATGATTTGTGCTCCTGCACTTAAGGCAGCTCGGTGAATACTTTCCTGGATGGTTAAATCAATAATTACCTTTTCCATATCAACATCTTCATTATCTGAAAGGACACGTGAAGCGTTAATTTCTTGTTGATTTAACCGATCCTCCACCATTTCTAAGCGATTGTAGCGCGCTCCAAGTTCTGAGCGTTCTGCAGATAATGTTCCTATCACATCATCTAAATCTGATAATAACGTATCCAAAGATTGAGAAGAATTCCCCTTTAACACATCTTCAATTCCTTGTACGGTGTCAAACAACTTTTGACTAAAGACCTTTGTAGGATTTACATTCGCTTTTAAATAGACCCCTTCAGATACTTCTACTTTATAATCATCAAGAAGAGGGTTATATAATGGATTTGCCTCATTAATATTATCCGCTACTATTGGTGGATTTGTCTGCTTAATTGGCGATTGATCGACATCTGTGCCGTGATAAATATAGCGCCCAGATATTTTTGTTTCAGCCGTACTGACCAAATCTAATTTAATTTGCTCAATCTCCTCCGCAACTGCTTCCTGGTCCTCAGGACTTAACGTTCCATTCAGCCCTTTCACCGTCAATTCTCTGATCCGTTGTAATCCAGCATTTGCTTGTTCCATTCCTGCTTCTGAAGTCTCTAGCCATAAATACATTTCTGAAAGATTCCGCTTATACTGCTCGATGGACGTTAAATTTGAACGATAGTACATCCCTTTCATCGCAACGACCGGATCATCTGATGGCTTAGTAATTTTCTTTCCTGTTGATAGCTGTTCTTGTAGTTCACCAAGACGACTATAGCTTTGGCTCAAATTAGTTAAAGAGTTGTTTGCTAACATATTTTGTGTCACACGCATCATTTATCACCTACCTATCTCCCACCGGTACCCATACCGTTAATTATTCGATCGAGCAGTTCATCTGTTAATGAGATCATTCTCGCACTTGCATTATAAGCGTGCTGAAATTTAATCATATTTGTCATTTCTTCGTCTAAAGAAACAGAGCTGACTGAGAGCCTTCTCGTATCGACTGCACTTCGAAGTACTTCTGAGTTACTAGCGAGTCGAACAGCCTCTTGTGACTCGACCGCCATATCGCCAATAATTGATTCATAGTGAGACTTGAACGTCGTTGCGTTCGGTCCATAATTCAGCTCCAACTTGTTAATAACATTGGCTAATTCATTAATGTTTTCAGCATTTCCTAACGTAGGGTTTGCCGTACTTGCACTGGCAATATTGTCTGTATTCTCAAGAATGCCTGCCGATACTTCCATTCGTCTTGCAAACCCTTCAATGTTTGTGGAATCTAAGACTGTGTTATTCTCATCTGTAAAGAAATCATAAGAAGAAACGGTCGGATCCGCTAATTGAGCAGGAGAAATACCTGCTTGATGTTGCGCGTTAAATGCTTCAGCAAAAATGTAAGCCATTGTATCGAGCTCTGAAAGCATGGTTGAATAGGTCCCTTGTACGTCACCATTTTGATCTATATAGCCATAGGATTCAATCAATCCCTTCAGCTTTCCAGTCGACTCAAAATCGGTGATCGCCATCACTTGATTTCCTACGACCACTTCATTTACAGCAGATGTCGCTGCATCATAGTTCACGGTAATCGAATTGACACCGTCCTTCCCTACTAGCAAGGCTGATCGTAAACTTTGCTCTCCTGATGCTAAATAAACCATTGCACGTCCTTCTGCTAACGGGTTCGGTGCACCACTACTCGGTTCGTAGCTAACATTAATGTCCACGAGCTGTGATAAATCATCGAGCAACCGATCGCGCTCATCGTATAAGTCATTCGGCATAAAGCCATGAGGCTCCACATCAGCAATTTGATTATTTAGTTGATTAAGCTGATCAAGGAGTGAGTTTACTGCCTTTTCCGTTACTGCTATTTCATTGTTAAGGTCTTCTTGAACTCCTACTAAAGAAGAAGACAAATAATTAAACGTTTCCGCCACGTAAACTCCTCGTTCACGAACAACAGAGCGAGCCCCATCATTCGTCGGGTCTACCGCTAGATCCTGTAATGATTGCCAAAACAAATCCATTGTTTTAGATAATCCTGATTCAGATGGTTCATTCATCACTTCTTCCATTTTCTCTAATGCAGCCATTTTCGTTTCCCAATACCCTAGCTTATTGCTTTCGCCACGATATTGTACATCTAAAAATTGCTCACGTACTCGTTCTACCGAACCTGCTTCCACCCCTGTACCTATTTGCCCTGGTATTTGAGGTCGGTTCATACTTGGGGTAGGAAAAGGGGTTGTTTGCTCAAAGTTTACACGCTGACGTGTGTATCCTGGTGTATTGGCATTTGAAATATTATGTCCCGTTGTGTACAAAGCACTTTGTTGAGTGAACATCCCGCGCTTGGCTGTTTCTAATCCATGAAAAGTTGATACCATAGAGAATTCCTCCGTCTACATTATGCTTGTGAATCAAACAGTGAACGGTTGACATGTTTTTGCTTCGGCTGATTAGGACGCGAATACGTTACCGTTTCTGTTTGAGGTTGAAGCATCGATATATTGAGATTCACAAATTGTAATGATTGATAAATAAGCTGTTGATTTAAATCATTTCGTTCTTTTAATTGTTCCATTTGGTATACAAGCTGCTCATGTTCTGCAAGTAGCTGTTCCTTTTCTATTTCATTTCCATATTCAACACATTCCTTGATGGTAGGTGTATTGAGCAACGTTCCCCCCTTTTCTTCAAGAAAAGAGACTACCGCCTGTTGTCGCTGTTTATCCACTGTTTGAACGGCGGCCAAATATTTTTGTTCATTCTTCAACAACTCATTGAGCTGATCGATGTTACCTTCCTTTACCACGTCGGTTTTTCGGACGGACAGCTCAAACAAGCTACGATGCAGCTTCGTTAAATGATTCAGTGATGTTAAGAGCGACTGAAACGACATGCTCATTCCTTCCTTCCATGCTTATCATTTTTTCTGATACTTGATTATACTCTCCGCAATGCTTCGCGCATCTAGCTTATATTGACCACTTTCCACTTGATTTTTCAGTTGCATTATTTTCATATCACGGTCTTTTGAAGATTTTGTCGCAGCGTTCATTTCGAGTGCTGTTGATGAAATTTCCACTTTATCTTCTCGATGCTGTTTCAAGTCAGCTTTACCCACTTTATTCAGCTGATTTTGATACGGATTCACACCATGAATCCGATTAGGGTTTATTTTCACGTTCATTCCTCCCTTTTTTCCGATCGATCGACTACTCGTTATATCGACTAATTCAAATGAAAGTTTACTCCTCTTGAAAAAAAGTACGATACGTAGCTGTTTTACTTTGTTGTCGAGCCTTCTTTCGTTCTTGATCTTCACTAACGGACTGAAGATCTTTTTTTATGTCTGTCACACATGAGGCACAAACCTTTCCAGCTTGTATGAGATCTCCACAACGCTCACACGGGAAGCCTAAATTAGTAAACTGCCTGACATTTAGCCTTCCCTTCCGTACCCATTTGTAGAGAAGTGCAACCTCAACACCAATTCTCTCTGCAATCGCTTGAGGTGTTGCTGCTCGATTTTCACGTTGGCGTAAAAATCGATACACTTCCTCAAACGTTTTCTCCTCTTTCTTAAAGCATGCCTCACACACTTCACGAAACTTATTTTTCACGTAAATCGATCCACAGTTTGGACAATTTAATAGTTCTGTCATCATCGCTCCTCCTGTTAACCTGAAGTACTTTTTTTATCGACAGAACCTCCCCTCTCCTAAAGAGGAGAAACGAAAAATATTAACCTCGAATTAAGGTCAAAGAAGCAATGTCACCTGCCCCTGCAGCCCTTAAAATGGATGCTGCCTGCCTTACCGTTGTTCCTGTTGTATAAAGGTCGTCAACCAGGACGATGTTTTTATCTGCTACAACAAACGTATTCTTAAATTCAAATGGATTTTTCTTCTTCATTCGCTCTTGTTTTGATTTTTTTGATTGTTTCTCATCTGGCCATTTAAATAACAAATCAGTATAATTCAGTCCGTCTACTAATCCTTCCACCTGATTAAAACCTCTTTCATACAACCGCTGTTGACTAGTTGGAATAGGTGTGAGTATATCATACTCCATCGTTATCAGGATTTTTTTTATAAAGGGTCGAAAATACAATGAGAGCTCATAATCTCCTCTATATTTATAGCGAGCAAAATACTGCTTCATCCACTCATTATACGCAAAAATAGAAAAATTCCAACTAAGGGAGTTTTCCCCATTCACACACTGATTCCACGCTTGACAATCTGCACATGTCTTTTGAGGAAGGCCTTCGAGCATACGGCTACAACCTTCACACCGCGGACCAGTGAGAAGCGTAAACTGATCGGCACATTCATCACATAATACTTTCCGCTCGACGGGACGCAATAGGCTCGTCCAAGTGACAGGCACAGTATCTTTCTGATCACAGTACAGGCACCTCACGTTAATGCACCACTTTTCCGAGCTTGCCGGTTTATTGTGACAATATGAATAAGTGCCTTCTCCATCTCACGACTTTTCCCATTATGAAAGAAGATAACGTCACCAGTCGGAGAGGACGCATCTCGCCCAACCCGTCCGGCAATTTGAATAAGTGCACTTTCAGTGAAAATAGTCTGTTCTGCTCCAATTACTGCAACGTTCAAGTTTGAGATGGTAACACCCCTTTCTAAAATCGTGGTGGTTAACAGGATTGGTATCTCTCCATTCCGAAGCTTACTTACTTTTTCCTTCCTTTGCGAATCAGTCGCATGGACGGAAGCAATTTTTTTATGCAATTTTTGAAATAATGGTAATGCTTGATTCATAACAGATACGGAAGGGAAAAAGAGGAGGGCTTGTTTTTCTTTTTGAAGAAGTTCTGTTATCCAAGATTGAATGGAAGGGGGAAGCTTTCGTTTCGTCAACAGCTTTTTCCAGTTTCCACACCAATGAAAGGTTGGTTGTGGAAGTGGATGTCCATGGTAACGTGCAAGAATTTTGAAAGTAGGTGTTTTTTTCCACCTCCTCGTTGGTGTTGCTGTTAAATAGACACTCGATCCAATCCGCTTCTTCGCTTTTTCGACAGCGAAGTGAAGCGATTCGTCGTATGAGAACGGAAAAGCGTCTACTTCGTCTATTATCATCACGTCAAATGCTTGGTAAAACCGAAATAGTTGGTGGGTTGTTGCAAGAATGAATTGACTTTGTTGAAAGATCTCTTCGCTTCCTCCATACAAACCAATAATATTAACATTTGGAAACACTTGGCGTAATCTAGGGAGTAATTCAAGGATGACATCTGTTCTCGGACTCGCAAGGCAAACCTTTCGATTATTCGACAGCGCCTGTCGAATCCCTTCAAATAGAATTTCAGTCTTACCGGCTCCACATACAGCCCAAACTAGAAGTTGCCTTCCTAATTTTATTGTCTCGACGATTTGTTTCGAGGCCTCTTCTTGTCCTTGTGAAAGGGTACCATTCCAGTTGAATTCCACTTGACTTACAGACATAGTCGGTGCATTTCCTCTCCATAATAATAAGGCAGAGCAAGCCGATACCCGCCCCATCATAATACATTTCCGACAATACTTGCAGGAATGATGACATCGAAAGCATTGAAACTCACCAAATAATGTATCATCTTGATTTCCACATCTCCTACATCGTAGGAAGTTTCCTTTCTTGATTAAACCAGGCTCCCATTGTACATATCCTTCAAGATAGTGTTGATATAGTAATTCGAGAGGGAAAGGAAGTTCATCTAGTAACAGTTGTTTACCAAAAAGGTATTTTTGTAATGAAGCGTTAAACGTAAAGGTGGGATTAAGAATAGGGGGGGATGGAATAGATAAAGAGGCTATTGACTGATATGGATAAGGATGTTTCGACAACGGTTCAAGAATTAGTAATTGATTTTTTACATAATATCGCATATTCATCTCCTTTTAGTTCTATCGTTACTTTTCTTCTACAATATTTGTTCATATTCCTTGTTAGAGATGAAATTGAGAGGGTATGTCTAATAGAAAATATTAACAAAAAAACTCAATAAGCATGGTGAATGCTCCTTCAATAAGGAGGTTCACCATTAGCTTATTGAGCCAATTAATGATTTCGTTTCATCCACCCAAGCCCCATCGATCCTTCGCCAAGATGCGTTCCAATCACTGGACCAAAGTAACTAATCGAGAACTCTACTGTAGGGTACTTTTCTTCTAACTCACCCTTCCATGCTTGGGCTTCTTCTAGACGATTTGCATGAATAATACTTGCTTGCAGTGGGATGCCCTTTTCAACATCTTTCTCTAGCAATTCAACAATTCTCTTCATTGCCTTTTTACGTGTGCGGATTTTCTCAAACGGAACAATCACCTTATTTTCAAAATGGAGGAGCGGCTTCACTTGTAATAAACTACCGATAATTGCCTGCGCGCTTGATAGTCTTCCCCCTCGTTGTAAATGAGATAAGTCATCTACCATAAAATAGGCTTTGCTCGTTTCCCTCATCTCATCTAGATGTCTTACAATAGAGGTAGGGTCTTCACCCATTTGAGCTAACTTGGCAGCCTCCAACACATAAAAGCCTTGGACCATGCAGCTAATTTCAGAGTCGTATACAACTACTTCCACATTATCCACCATATTGCTGGCCGAAACCGCACTTTGGTACGTCCCACTAATACCACTAGAGAGAAGAATGGATATAACTGCGTCATAATCCTTAGCTAACTGCTCAAAAAGCTCAACAAATTGTCCAATGGGAGGTTGTGAAGTAGAGGGAAGCTTACCAGAATTTTTGACTTCCTCATAAAATAATTCACTCGTAAGGTCAAACTCTTCTTGATAGGATTCCCCATTCATCACAACACTCAAAGGTATCATATGTATGTTGAGTTGTTCGCGCAATTCTTTCGGGATATAGGATGTACTATCCGTAACAATTGCCGTTTTCATATTATTACCGTCCTTATAAACTAAATTTATCAGTCCAATCTGATAGTGATGCTCTAAAGATATGCATATTCCTCATTTTATATGATATCTTTATCATTTGCACTCTTTTATTATAGACAAATAAAGATGCACTCTCGAAGGTAATGATTTTCACAATATAAAAAAGGTGAGAGTCCTTCTCACCTTACTGTCATTCTTCTTCATCCTTTGTAACGAATATAGCAGCAACCTTCCAACCATCGTCCGTCTTATTCATAATGGTCAACTGTTTACCCGACTCTTCTACGGATTCACCGGTATCCGTTTGAACGGTTGTTGCTGTAAGCTCAGCATATACATCCGCTCTTCCTGCTGTATAGTTCACGATTTTCACATTTTCAGCTTTTCTTTCACTGTCCATAGTAGCAAAAATCTCTTTTACAATTTCTTCTTGATCTTCATATTTGAAATTTATCGGGGTTTTAGAAAGAGTATTCATATATTCTTCAACGTTTTCATTGTTAAACGAATCAATATATTTCTGAAAATCCCCTACTATTTCTTGTTTGACTTCCTCAGGGACATCTACTTCCTCAAGATTAGGTACTCCCTCTAAAAGGACACTTTTCTCACTATTACCCGGTGTTTGTTCTGTTACTTCTTCTTTTGTATCGACTGATTCTTTATCCTTTTCCGAGCATGCCGTTAATAGGAATGCACTGACACTTACTCCCACTATTAGTGTTTTCAAACGATGTTTTTTCATACTTTCACCCTTCTCCTTTGTCTACTCTACTCTATTGTAATGAAATCGGAATAAACTCTCAACGTTATTATTGAGAGGTCATATTCATAAAGCGAAGGTAACAATGGCGTTTACGTCATTCAAAGACGTTTCTCTAAATAAAAAAAGGTGAATTCGTGTTTCATCCCGAATCACCTTTTGTTTATTATTGATTAACGAACTTCTACCCAGCCTTTTTTAATGGCCGTCACAACCGCTTGAGTACGGTCATTTACACTCATTTTCTGTAAAATATTACTCACATGGTTTTTCACCGTTTTTTCTGAAATATAAAGCTCTTCCCCTATAGTTCTATTGCTACATCCATCTGCAAGAAGTTGAAGAACTTCACATTCTCGTTTTGTAAGTAAATGGTACGGTCTCCGAATCTCAACTTGTTGATAAGCATTTGACGTATGCTCCTCATTAGCTAAGCGGCGAAATTCACTCACTAAATTATGTGTAACCTTAGGGTGGAGGTAAGATCCTCCTTTTGCTACTACCTTTACTGCTTCTATAAGGGCATCAGCATCCATTTCTTTCAGCATATACCCTAATGCCCCAGTTTTCAACGCATGTGAGACATACATTTCATCATCATGAATGGAAAGAATAATGACTTTCGTATCTGGGTATTTTTCTAATAGTTGGCCAGTCGCCTCAACGCCGTTAAGCTTCGGCATATTAATATCCATTAAAACCACATCTGGGCTATGTTCTTCCACTAATGAAACCGCATCGACCCCATCACTTCCTTCAGCCACTACCTTAAAGGATGATTCAAACTCTAAAATGCGTTTGACCCCTTCTCGAAACAACTGGTGGTCATCAATAATTACAATATTAATTAACATACTTACATTCCCTCCCTAGCGTTAGCTTAAAGGTACTGTGATGGTTACCGAAGATCCGCTGCCAATTTTCGATTGAATCTCGAGTGTTCCTTCAAGTAATTCAACTCGCTCATTCATTCCCATTATTCCAAATGAATTTGCTTTCTTTTGACTAACATCAAAGCCTTTACCATCATCCTTAATAATAGCTAGTACCTTATCTAATCTTATCTCTATTTTCACATTAATTTGTTTTGCTTCTGCATGTTTAAGCGCATTATGAACGGATTCTTGGACTAGTCGAAATAACGCTACTTCGTACTTCTGCTCTAACCGCAGCTCTCTTCCTATATTTTGAAACACAATTCTTGTGCCATTATGATATTCTTCAATAGTGGATAAGTATTTTTTGAGGGTTGGAATTAATCCTAAGTCATCAAGCGCCATCGGTCTCAAATCATAAATAATACGTCGTACCTCATATAAGGCTGACCGAACCATATGCTTCATGCTTCGAATTTCTTTTAGAGCCGCATCAGCTCCCTCTTCAACATGGATACGTTCAACTAAGTCCGTTCTCATCAGTACATTTGCTAACATTTGCGCAGGACCATCATGAATTTCTCTCGATAATCGTTTCCGTTCATCCTCCTGTGCTTCAATAATTTTCAACCCAAATTCCTGTTTCATTTTGGCATCTTCCAATGCTTGCCCCATTATTTTTAGGTCACTACTTAAATAACTCATGACAACAGAAATCTGAGAAACAAGGTGCTCGGCACGATTAATCGTTTCTTCTAAGGAATAAAGACGACGTTCCAGCTCATCTCGCCTATTTCGAAGCTCTTTTTCTTGATGACGATTCATACTGAATTTCATTTGTAAATCATGAGCTTGCTCATACGCATTTCGAACTTCTTCTTCTGAAAAATCTTTAAAATTTCGACTTACTTCGGAAAGTCGATTTCGTGCTAATTTTGTCTTTATTTCTAACTCTTCTCCATCCAAGATGACTTTATGAACCATTTCACGAATATATTTCAATTCCTTTGATAATGAGTCATAGTCTTGGCGACTTTGTTCGCCAATTTGGAAGATTTCATCTTTACTTTGCCCAACAGTATCGACCATTTTATTTAATATTTGATCAAGTACTATTTTATTTACTTTCTTTAAAGACATAAATTTCCCCTCTTTATTGTTACTAATCTTTATTGTACATGGAAAAACTTTCATCTTCTATCTTCGACAAAAAAATCTACCTATTTTTTTTTAAAATCGTCGTATTGTCTTAGAAAAACGCAGGAAGTCTAAGTAAAATATCCTATATTCTAGTGAAAAATATAATATTAACTACAATATTGCTTCAAATAAAAAAGAGAAAAATCAGACGAAAACAATGGTATAATTATAACATGTCGTATTTTGTTATACATTAAACTTGTGTTACATTCCCTTCCAGTAATTGCATTTTTACTGAGACAATTGATAGCTAGCAGCTGAACTTAACGACAAAGCGCAGGAGGTTTTGTTATGCTTGAACGATATAAAACAGTTTCAGGATATGGAGAACATGAAATCCTTATCCAAAAATCTCGATTTATCGCCTATGTCAATCGAGCAGAAACAGAAGAAGCAGCGCAACATTTTATTGAACAAATAAAAAAGAAGCATTGGAATGCCTCTCATAATTGTTCTGCTTATTTAATTGGCGAACGCAATCAAATTCAAAAGGCAAATGATGATGGAGAACCAAATGGAACAGCTGGAATTCCTATCTTAGAAGTGTTGAAGAAAAGAGATTTAAAAGACACCGTGGTAGTCATTACTAGATATTTCGGAGGAATTAAATTAGGTGGGGGAGGGTTAATTCGTGCCTACGGCCGTGCGACAACGGAAGGCTTAAACATCACGGGCATTATCGAACGTCGGCTAATGCAGGTAATAAAAACCCAGATTGAATATCCCCTATTAGGGAAGGTTGAAAATGAAATTCGATCGTCTACGTTTGAATTAAAAGAAATTGAATATGTAGAAAATGTTGTGATCTCCACCTATGTTGAAGAACCTCTAATAGCTGAATATGAAGCATGGATGACCGAAATTACAAATGGACAAGCGCTTATTACTAAGGAAGAGAGACTATACTTAAATAAGAACTTAGAGTAATGTGTCTCTAATATAATCTTTAACTTTTCTTTTTTTTTGAAAATATTTGAATGTACTAGTATACGAAGTACTTCAAGGGAATAATTTCTCCATCTAGACTATACATCCGAAATGTTGTTACCGAATTGTAATTTTATTATGTTAGAGTAGCATAGTAGAATAGGTGAAAGTATTTAATTAACTATTAGCCTAGTGCTTTTTCCTATTAAACTTTATTTCTAAAAAATCTTTAAAGGAGACAATTAATGGATCGTCAACAATTTAAAAAGAAACGCATAATGAAACCAAGAAAAAGAAGAATACTCTTTTTTATATTAATACCCATTCTCTTTCTCAGCTTATCGGGGGTTGGATATGGAACCTATTTGTACAAGCAAGCAAAAGATACACTAAGTGATTCTTACAAAAAAATTGATGGCCGTGATAAATCGGACAAGCGTACTGATATGGTCAATCCAGAAGATGACCATGTTTCTATTTTAGTCATGGGTGTAGATGATAGTGATAAACGTGATTATGGAACAGCCATTCGAACGGACGCACTATTATTAGCCACACTCAATAAAGAAGATAAATCCATTAAATTAGTGAGTATACCTCGTGACACATATACTTACATTCCAGAAGTAGGATATGATGATAAAATTAATCATGCTCACGTATTTGGTGGAGAAAAAGCGACCATAGAAACCGTCGAAGAACTTTTTGATATCCCTGTTGATTATTATGTAAAAGTAAACTTCTATGCTTTCATTGATCTAGTGGACGCCTTAGGTGGAATTACGGTAGATGTTCCTTATGAGTTTTATGAACAAGATTCAAAAGATAAGAGCGATGCCATTCATTTATATCCAGGTGAACAAACGTTAGATGGAGAGGAAGCACTCGCTTTAGCGAGAACGAGAAAACTAGATAGTGATGTAGAAAGAGGGAAGCGACAACAGGAAATCCTTAAAGCGATTGCGACGAAAGCACTATCTGTTGATGCTCTAACAAAGTATGATGAGTTACTTTCAGCCATTGGTGATAATATGACAACAGATTTAACATTTAATAACATAACGTCTTTTTGGAAATATGGGACAAGTGGTAGACTAAATATTGAAACCTTAACATTGGAAGGTGAGGATTTATACCTTAATAATTCTGATGGCTCAAGAAAATATGTATACAATTTAGATCCTATTGCCCTAGATGAAACGATAGCTACATTAAAAGACCACTTGGAAATTTCAAATCCTACGATTTCAAACGAAGACGAAGAAGATGAAATTGAAGATGAAACAGGCATTTAATTAGGTCACCATCTATCGTTTTCTAACTAACATCATTGCGATAACAAACAAGAAGAGTGAGTTGCTATAAAAGCGACTCACTCTTCTTGTTTTTCATACTTATTATTTAAACGTTTATTTATCTTTTTCCCCGCCAATTAGCTTTAATATTGGCCTGTATTCTTTCCCTATCAATCCGATACTCTCAACAAATAACTCAATGGCTAAGATGACTACCCCAATTAAGATTATTCCGCCCCAAATGGTAGCCTGCGAAAAAATAATGGCAATTAATCCAAATAAAGTGGAAATAGCATAAATCACAATGACCGTTTGTTTATGTGTATAACCTAGATTTAATAAACAATGGTGTAGATGAGATCGATCTGGTGCAGATATAGGTTGTCTATTCACCTTTCTGCGTATTATGGCAAATAACGTATCGGATATTGGAACACCTAGAATAATCACAGGAATAATTAAGGAAATAACCGTAACATTTTTAAATCCTAACAAGGAAACAACTGCTATCATAAATCCTAAGAAAAGAGCACCTGTATCCCCCATAAAAATTTTAGCAGGGTAAAAATTATATGGTAAAAAGCCTAAAATACTTCCACATAAAATGACAGAAATCGATAGAACAAACATATCCCCCATTAATAAAGACATAAATCCAATTGTCATAATTCCTATAAGGGATACACCAGCAGATAATCCATCCAAACCGTCAATAAAGTTTATAGCATTTGTAATACCAATAATCCATAAAACTGTAATCGGAATACTCAAAACACCAAATTCAAGCACACCACCGAAGGGCAAGTTAATGAATTCGACTTGAATTCCTCCTAGGATAACAATAGCCGCAGCTAATGATTGACCTACAAGTTTTATTTTTGGTGTTAACTGAAATAGGTCGTCTAATAGTCCCGTTAGAATAATCACAAGACTTCCAATTAAGATTGGAATGAGTAATTCATTGTCAGGTCTTATTATCATAATCCCTACTAAAAAACTTAAATATATGGCAATTCCGCCAATCCTTGGCATTACTTTTTGATGAACTTTTCGATTGAAATCAGGCTGATCAACAGCACCAATTTTCACAGCAAACTTAATAACAAAAGGCGTAATAGCCAATGAGAAAAGCAAACAGCTGACTAACGCTACTACAATCATGTTTCCACCTCTACTCCTATATTACCCCTCTATTGTTTATCTACACAGGGAAAAATTCCTATAGTGTAGTCATTCTATTTTTTTTTATTAATCTTAAATATACATTATAAACATTACTGGCTAATTTTTCTATAGAAAAATTTTGGGAGGCCATATTTTTCAACCTTATCCCCTTCAAAATTAGTTCATCTTTACTCTTTAAGTAGATTGCTTCTTCAATTGTCTTTTGCAACACTTCAGGTTGACTACCAGATAAAATCCATCCATATTCTTCGCTAGGAATTAATTCATTCACACCTCCCACATCTGTTGTCACTACAGGGACACTTGCTCTAGCAGCTTCTAGTAAAACTAACGGAAAGCTCTCACTATGTGATGTTAGTAGACAAAGATCAGCGAGCGGGTATATTTTTTCTACTCCTTCAACGTGACCAAGAAATTTCACCCTTTGGCAAATTCCAAATTCTTTGACCTTTTTCTCTAAGTAAGTACGTCTTGAGCCCTCGCCAACTAATAATAACTGTACAGAATCATCCTTTGCTGAAATGGCCTTTATTGCTTGCAGTGCAATGATATGATTCTTAACTGGTTCTAATCTTGCTACCATAACAATAATAAAGTCCTTATCAGACAAATTAAAAGAACGCCTACTGTAGGGATCTGGTAAGCTTTGCTTAAAATTTATACCATTAAGCACTGTTGTAATTTTTGCTGTACCAATTCCTTGTTCTATTAAGATCCTTCTAAACCTATCCGAAATCGCAACATAATGATCTGCAAAACTTAAGACACTTAGGTTCAATTTCGTGTATACTTTTCCTATCATTCCTCTTCCCATAAAATCATCTCTAGGATCACTATGAATGGTTACAACCCACCTGATTTTGGCTACCCGTTTAATTAAAGCTCCGTAAAAATTGGCTCTAGCACCATGAGTATGGATTACTTCTATATTATTTAGACGAATAAACTGCGTCATTTGTTTCACAACACTTAGATCATATCTGTTTTTCTGTGAAAAGACTACTGTATTTATACCCATCTCTTCAGACTTATAGAAAAATTCTCCCTCTTCAAAAAGGCCTAAAATAAACTCTTGCTTATTCCATTCCTTTAACAATGAAAGGATATGAAACATACCCCCTCCAGTCTCATTACCGGCATTTAAATGCAATATTTTCATTAAAGATCACCTTTATTAGGATTATTGTCAACTGTTTCCCTTACGATATTTGTTAATTTTCAGCATGAATTTTGGAAGTACGAGTAGTCTTCTCCATCGTGATGGCTCTTGAATCAAACGATATAACCACTCAAGATTTAGCTTTTGCCACAAGATTGGTGCACGTTTCATTTCCCCAGCGATTACGTCAAAACTACCTCCCACCCCCATAAAAATTCCTTTTGTAAAAACCGGTAGATGATCCTGGATCCATTGTTCTTGTTTGGGTGACCCAAGCGCGACAAACACAAAATCAGGGTGGTACTGACTGATTTTTGAAGCAATTGCGGTGTCTTGGCTATCAAAAAAACCATGGTGATATCCTACTATATTCACATGTGGATATCGTACCTGTACCATTTTCGCTGCTTTTGCTACCACTGTCTCTTTTGCTCCTAGTAAAAACACTTTCAGTTTGTTTTCATTCCCTAATTGCAGAAACTCTTCCATAACTTCAATTCCCGGGACTCTATTTTCCAAAGGCTTTTTCAATATTTTCGATGCGATCACTACCCCTATTCCATCTGGTATGACAAAATCTGCTTGCTCTAACAGCGCTGAAAAAGCTTCATTCGCTTTTGCAATCATAATCATTTCAGGGTTTGCGGTGACAATAAAACATTTTCTTTCTTTTTGAACATAGTTTTCAAATACTTGTTTTACAAAGTCTTTTTTATTTGTACGTAAAAAGGGGATGTCCATAATCTCTACAAACTCATTGCTCATCTAGTGTTATTTCATTCCTTTCTCATCCTTAATACATATCTATAATTTGACAAGGAACGTGGTCAAAATCATCATATCCTATTAATTCTTTACATAGTGGGGATTTTCATTAAACATTGTTATGTTTACATTTATGAATGTAAACACTAGTATTAAGGTTTTTTCAGCTAATCCCTTACTTTATTTACTATTTTCGTCTACTGAAATGTAAATAAAATGACTATACACAAAAATAATTTACAATGTTTTACAATTTGTTAATACAAAATGTAAGTTAACAATTTATGCTTGTACAAAGATATTTATTTTTTTATATTTAATTGAAAGAGGGGACGAACATGGACACATTAAAAAAATACTCCCTATTAGTAATGATTTTATCTATCAGCATTTCTATACTTGTTTCTTCGAGTTTCTTCGGCTTTATAGTAACCCTTATAATTATTCTACTCACCTTTGTAAATTCAAAACATGGATTGTACTTTCTATTTTTCTTTTTCCCTATTCGACCTTTTTTAATTGAAATCAATTCCGGATTAAAATATGCTGGTGATTTTGTCATTTTAACATTATTATTTTTTGCACTTTATTCATTAAGAAAAAAACCATTAACTCATTTAAATCAATACCTATTGTTCATCCCTTTTCTTCTCTTTTTACTAATTGGTTCAATTTCAGCCATTTTATCTGAAGTATCCTTTGTTGCCATTATTTTTGAGCTACGGGCACTTCTCATCACTTTCTTTTTAGTTTTCATTTTTTCTACAATGACTTTATCAGAAAGAGATAAACATGGACTCATGTGGTTATCCATCTTAATGGGGACCTTTCTAGCTCTGCATGGATTAATCGAAAAAATATCTCATCGAACCATCTTATTACCGGAAGCCTGGATAAACTGGGAACTATCCTCCGTAAATATAATGAGAATTTATGGCTTAACAGGAAATCCTAATGTACTAGGAACTTTTCTTCTAATTGTATTCTTTATTACGTTATTCGCTATGAACGTATATAAAAAATATACTTTTGTGCTTTTATGTCTTGCAGGATTACTCCTTGGCACTACATTGTTAACCTATTCCCGAGGATCAATTCTTGCCTTTACAATAGCTGGACTACTTTTTATCGTATTATCCAAGGATTGGAACGTCTTTCGAAATGCATTACTAAGTATTCTTATTGGTAGCTTACTTATTTACTATCCTGTCAATACTTTGGTTACACCCAAATTAACAAACGTAAATAATAGTGAACAAACTGAGAAAAAACCTCTTAAAACAGGAAATGAACTCACGAAGGATGATAATGGTGGCTTCTTACAGCGCTTTACCCAAGTTTTTTCAGAGGACATTATAAATAAGAGTTCAGAATGGGGCCGGCTATTTTTAGTATTCAAAGGGTTAGAAATTTTTACTGATCACCCCGTTATAGGGACAGGCTTTGCCACCTATGGCGACTCTGCTACACTAGCCTACGGATCACCCATTTATGATCAATACGACCTTCCTCAAGAGAGTGGGATGTATACAGATAATCAATACATTCAACTATTAGTTCAAACTGGAATTATCGGCTCTTTATTTTTTGTAGTGTTTATCTTATTATTATTTCAGCAATTTCGAAGGAGAAAATCAGAGAAAATAGCGCACGTCATGTTCGCATTACTTCTTTGTTCAACTATATTAGCTCTGTTTTATAATATATTAGAGGAGAAAATTTTCACCCTCTATTTTTATAGTGCCGTAGGGCTCTTTATGAAAGAGAATAAGGAACCTTAATCAACTATTATTCGAATTATATTAAAGTAGGTTGTTCATTGTCATTCCAATTAATAAGGAAGTGACTCTTGTTCCATATGGAAGGGAACGTGGGTAAGTGAGGTTCATATGATGAAATTCTCTAAAGTATTTAAAGCCGTAGGGCTCGTCACTCTCATATCTGCATTAGGTAAACTTCTAGGGTTTGGAAGAGAAGCCATTATTGCTGCTTATTTTGGTGCTTCAAACATAGCAGACGTTTTTTTTGTTGCATTTTTAATTCCAACCATTCTATTCACTGCTACAGGATCAGCTATTCAAGCTGGAATTATTCCCATTTATATTGAAGAAAAAGAGAAAAACGCTACTCATGCAGACTACTTTATGAGCCTATTAGGTACATTTTTTCTCCTTATCAGCATTATGATGATTATTTTGGTATTAATTTTCACTAAACCGATTGTTTACTTAATGGCACCTGGTTTTACTGAAGAACAACTTACATTGGCCATTCAGCTAACACGAATAATGGTGCCAAGTATGTTTTTTTTAACCCTCACTGCTATTGCAACAGGAGTATTAAACGCAAATAAAAAGTTTTTATTACCCGCATTCACGGCGACCGCTCAAAACGTTGTCATTATTATCTCAACCATTATTTTGGCGAAAGAATATGGTGTTATAGGGTTATCAATTGGTGTGTTAATTGGTTCTGTCAGTCAGTTCTTCATCCAATACCCTGCTTTTTCAAAATATAATATTACATTTAATTTTCAGTTTAAAAAAGAAAAAGAGAAAATCTTGAAAACACTGACAATGTTCTACCCCATTATCATTGCTTCTGTCGCTGTGCAATTAAATAGCGTTGTCGACAGAATGATCTCATCTAGCTTGGATCAAGGTAGTGTGTCCGCTTTGAACTATGCGTATCGATTATTATGGTTGCCCTTAAGCATTACTCTCGCCCCTTTAATCACGGTCCTCTACCCATCAATTGTTGAATTTGCACTTGAGAGCAAGAACCGATTTCTGCACCTAATGACCAAAGGGATGAACACTATCATCTTTCTGTCCATTCCATTTATCGTTGTTATGATAGTAGACGGGGTGAAAATTATCGAAATCGTCTTCCAAAGAGGTGCGTTTAGTACAGAAGATACGCTTAAAACAAACAGTGCATTTTATTATTACGCTATCGGACTTGCGTTCTTTGCTTTACGTGACTTTTTAATGAACTGTTTTTACGCATTGAAAAAAACAAAAGTTGCCATGTATTCTTGCTTAATTGCTGTTGTCTTCAATATCATTTTAAGCTACCTGTTATCCAAATCATTGCATGTGAGTGGCATTGCCCTAGCTTCAAGTTTGTCTATGTTCATTCAATGTTTTATTTTGTTCTTCTATTTAAAAAGAGACTTAGAATGGGGTATCCCTTCAAAGAAGATAATAAAAAGTACATTTCAAATTATGACAACGTTCAGCTTATCTTACGTTGCTGGAAAAGGAGCAATGGTATTGATTCTGGACTTCCATCCTATCCTTGAATTATTTTTAGTATCATTGGTTATTTTTTCTACCTATTTCATAAGCTGTATACTTTTAAAAATAGAACACATAAATCCATTAATTAAAAAAAGAACAAAGGAGCCAATATCATGAAGATTTTGTTTACTACTATCTTTGAATACCCCCATGCAGGAGGATTATCTACTCACATTTCAACCTTAAAGAAGGGACTAGAAGAAAGAGGTCATCAAGTAGATGTACTCTCCTTTTCAGATTTTAATCCTGTTAAAAGAAAGGTGTATGCACAGGCTCCTGGCTTCTTTCTTAATATCATTCATAAGGGGAAGGGGCAGGTGTTGAATGACCAACGTCGAAAAAACCTATTAGTAACGTATTTAAAGGAAAGAAAGCAACACTATGATGTTATTAACTCCCAAGACATTTTTGCAACTATGGCCTCTATTGAATGTGGATTACCAACAGTTTCGACTGTGCACGGCTATTATTCATTTGAGGCAATAAGTCGTGGATCTATACAAGAACATAGTGATGAGGATCAATATATTCAAAAACAAGAGAAAATTGCCTACAAAGTAGCAACAGATGTGGTCTCTGTTGACCGCAGAATAAGTAACTATATAAAGAAGCTTTCCAATAGAGAAGTGACCATCGTTAAAAATTTCATTGATATCGAAGACTTTAACCCTGCTCGGCAACGTTATAGCGACATAAAAACAGAATATTCGATACCAGAACATCATAAAATCTTGTTTGTCCCAAGACGATTAACAGAAAAAAATGGGGTGAAGTACCCTTTACTCGCTCTTAATCAAGTATTAGCGGTTCACCCCGATACAACCTTAGTTTATGCTGGAGAGGGAGAACAGTTAGCTAACCTAAAGAAACTTTCCATGAGTGAAGGGGTTGCTGACCATATTAAATTATTGGGAGCTGTACCACATGAGAAGATGAAATATTTATTTGAAGTTGCGGACATCGTTTTAGTACCAAGTGTTCATTCACATGGGGTAGAAGAAGCAACTTCAATATCTGCTCTTGAAGCAATGGGATCAGGTTCACCCGTTATTGCCGGGGCTGTAGGTGGATTGAAGGAGATTATTTCTCATGAAACTGACGGAATATTGGTAGAGGAGAAGAATGTTAATGCTTTAGCCCAATGGATCAATCATTTACTAGCGCAACCTCAAAAGGGTAAACAATTAGCTCAAAATGCACGTAAAAAAATTGAAAGAGAATACTCACATCATTTTGCAGCAAAAAAATTTGAGAGTATTTACAAAAATGCAGTCACGTCCTATAAAGTATAGTCTCTTTAATATAGATGAAAGCATTTTATAAGCAAGACATAGATAAAAAACCACTGCCACTTTTCACTCTATCTAAAAAAGCTTGTAGACAAGATCTACTTTTTTAGATTTTGTCTACAAGCTGAACCCTTCGGACACACCGTAGGTTTTTATCATGCTGTTCACTCGGTATTTTATTTTACAACCTCTGTACTTCTTTTTTTCGCTACACTATCTCTGTATGCTTTTTTCTCATCTGCAGACATGGCTTTATATTTTCTTAAGAATTGTTCATATTCCGGCAAAACCGTTTCAATACTTCCATATGACCGTAATTCACCATATTCCATCCATATCGCTTTGTCACAAAATTTCTTAACTTGTCCCATAGAGTGACTAATAAAGAATATCGTCTTTCCTTTTTCCTTAAATTCATTCATTTTATTAAAACATTTATCTGCAAACGTCTGGTCGCCTACAGACAATGCCTCATCGATAACCAGTACATCTGGGTTTATATTCACAGAAATAGCAAATCCAAGCCTCGATTTCATACCACTTGAATATTTCTTCACTGGCTGATCAATAAAAGAGCCAAGCTCTGCAAATTCGATAATCTCATTCTCTAATGCCTGAATTTCCTTCTTTGAAAAACCAAGCATAAGAAGTTTAAGTTCAATATTCTCCCTACCTGTTAACTGATTATTCAATCCAGAAGCAATAGCAATGAGGGAAGCCTGTCCCTCAATATAGATATCACCAGATGTAGGAGGTACGATGCCTGAGATGATGTTGGATAGAGTAGATTTTCCCGCTCCATTTACACCAACAACTCCAATTACATCGCCCTTATTTGCTTCAAAACTAACATTTCGAACAGCAAAAAAATCTTCTCCATACCCACTTGGTAATAAAATATCTAATATCTTCTCAGATGTCTTCTTGTACATTTTATATTTTTTTGTAACATTTCGAAGAGTAACTGACTTCACGTCAACTCACATCCATTTTATAAGAAATCGATAAATCTGTTTCTAAATTTTACATGTATACTTGAACCAATCAATAATAACACAGACACTAACACCCAAAAGTAGATAGTATATTGAATTTCTTCTATGAAGTACCACGATGTTCCCAATAAAGAGGCTCTATAACCTTCAACTATATAATAAAATGGATTTATCTTCATGATCATTATAACCACTGGATTATCAATCATTTCTGGTGGCCATAAAATTGCCGATAAATAAAGCAGCATTCTCATAACAGCTTGTACAATCATTTGAACATCTCTAACGATTGTTGCTAATGTTGATGTTATAAGCCCCAACGCTAATAATAAAAATAAAGTACAAATCAACATGTATGGTAGTTGTATATAATACACACTTACAAAGAAGCCGTAAAACTGTAATATAATCATGATGATACCAAGTAAAATTAAATGAAAGTATATTTTAGAGATAATCACAAATGATGGAATTGCGCTCATTGGAAAGCTCATTCTTGCAATTGTTTTGATTCTCGTATAAATAGACTTCGATGCTAATAGAACACCCGGCTGGATAAAAAACCAAACAACAATCCCAGACAGCATCCATGGGAGATAAGGAACGTCGTCAACATTATCTCTAGTACTAAGACCATACCCAAAGACAAACCAATAAATCCCAATTTGTATCATCGGATTTAATACTTCCCAAAAGACACCTAGATAATTATTACTGTTTGTACTTTTGGCTTCATAAAGAGATAAACGTGTAATAAGATAAAAACTATCTATTTGCTCTTTTAATACTTTTATTAAAGATTTCATTTACGGGTCCTTCCTAAAAAGACCTTCTATACAACTCTTTCGGTAGTATGACCTGATTCTAAATAACAAAATGTTCGATAAAAATCTTCAAATGACTTTGGCATTATAAAGGAATACTGCTCATAATTTCTAACGGCCTCAATAACATCAGGTGTCTGTTTAACAAGCGGTCCTTGAGCCTTATTTTCAAAGTCAAAATAAAATCCTCTTAACTTATTTTGATAACGGTCAATATCGTACGCATAGAATATCATTGGCCTTTTTAAATTTACATAATCAAAAAGCACTGAAGAATAATCAGTTACTAACAAATTTGAAATTAAATACAATTCACGAATATCTTCGTGATTGGAGAAAATCGAAAACAACTTCCTCGGTATCATGAGTATAAAGTATATCATTACGAGGGTATCCCGACTCTACCATCTTGTTTTTATATTAAAAGCACGTCGAAATATCTGTGATGAATAACTACTTAGCGAAACTAAATAGTCCCCATTCTTTGCTTCTTTAAGAAAATTTATTTTATATTTTTGTGTAGTTGTTCCAAGCATATGAACCTCTCCCATATATGCAGCTAAGTGCTTTAGAGGTGTTCCATGCCAAGTTTGCAAATAAGTTATATGCCTAGGCTTGGCAAGCCATAGTGGAAAACGGCTATTGATGACCCAATCATTCGCTCTTGTCTTATATTAAAGCCAATTCAATGAGAACCGTTTAATATACTTAATGCCTTTGCCTTCAGAATTCTTTTCAAATTTATTCTCAATACTCCAATACAACTTAAACCCTGGATAATTTTCTTTTATATATTCATAAATTATACGAGGATTACAACTATACTGTTTTCCTAAGTAGCTTTCAAACATAATAACATTTTTCTTTACTGGAAGCATCCCAACCTTTTCAAATAACTGTTTGTATAGTTTTTTTGTCTTACTATTTCTAAAGAAGGCTTTAAAGTTCTTCTCTTCAGTTATTATATAGAAGGTCCGCATATTTTTCATTGCATTTAATGTTAATTTAAATTTCTTTTCATTACTTTTTAATATAATATGTTTAGGTAGTTGGTTGCCACTGAGGTCAGGTGATACTTTTATTGATGTACTATAAACTGTTTGCTCGTAATGACCAAGAGACCTTATGCCTATTTTGAATTTTAATCGACCTTTGTTTAATTTTGTAAGCTGAAGCGAATGAAGGCCAATCTCACCTTCGAATCCGGTGTAAGCTAAGCTTTGTTTACCCTTCACATAAAGCAATTTCCCCAAACACTTCTACAGTCATAAATGGTAGTAAAACCCTCTGAGCAGTAAGATTTCCTGGAATGTGAGGTCAAGAGATTCAATTTTCTTATCCTATATTACATCAGATGTTAAATACAATTGAATAATTTGACATAAGCCCTGATACATTATGGCATTAATTGTATCCCTTTTGTTACTCGTGATAGTCTTAACATACCCTATTTATTTAGTACCCCCTAAAAACTGAACTCGACTTATTATAAAATAAGCTCTTTAATTAAGTTTTCACTGGATTGACCATTTGAATACCTATTCCATGTAGAGGAAAATTTTTGGATTTGATCCATATTATAATTCCCCTCTTTAATACATGCTATAATCTCTTTTGTGGAAAAATAAACTGGACCAGGTACCATCTCTTCATACTTAGACCAAATCCCTCTATCCTTCGTATATTGGTCTAAATCATATGGGTAAAAGATCATTGGCTTTTTTAATAGAGAAAATTCATAAGGAATAGAGGAATAATCAGATATTAATATATCGGTTATAAGTAATAAATCATTTATATCTTTATAGTAGGAATAATCAAAAACAAATTCTGGATATAAATTTTGTAAACCTTGCATATTCTTCACCGCAGGATGTGCCTTTATAATCAACCTATATTCATCGCCTAATTCCTGATACATTTTATGAATATCTAATTTTGTAGAAAAATTATTCAACTCATAGTCTCTATAAGTAGGAGCATATAAAATCACTTTTTTATTTTTTAACAGATCATTTTCTTTATAAAGACGTTTTCGAATAGTCGTCATCTTTTTCTCATTAAAAAAAAGATCGGTTTTTGGTATACCAGTATACAGAATATTTTCTGGCGCAAGATTAAACGCTTTCGTAAAAATATCTGCAAAGGCATCAGAGCCGACCACAACTTTATCAAAATTAGCATATACTTTTAAAAATCGCTTCTTAGCAATTTCAGATCTATTCAGTACTGATTCATCCTTTAAACCAAACGTTTTTATAGCACCTGCTGCATGCCATAATTGAACACATTGAACGTCAGCTTTAAATGTAACAGCAGATAAAAAGCCGAAGTAATTATCAATAAAAATCCTTTTTGATGTGGATAAATAATAAATGGACATTATCATTTGATACAAATTAAATGTTTCAAACTTTAAAATTTTTACATTTTTATCCTGTTGATATTGATAAAAATCAACAGAGCAAGAAGGTTTTTGAAGGAAAATCACTTCCCACTCTTCAACATTCATCGCTTTCATTCTCTCATAAACATATTGGTTATTATGTCCAAAGGAAGATAAGAAAACGATTCGTTTTTTTAATGAAAAAGGTCTGAATAAATTGAAAATAACCCTAAAAAGGAACAGGTATATTTCTATAATCCGTTCCCTAAGCATTATTAACTTTTAATAAATCCTTTTTGATTTGTGTAGTAGAAATTCCAACCGTTCTTGGTAAATAAATCACTTCACAATGTTCTTTAAGGAAATCAAACTGACCTTTCCAATCGTCTCCCATAACAAAAATATCAATATCGTTGTCAATAACATCTTGTACTTTCTGTTCCCAATGATTTTCTGGAATCACTTCATCCACAAATCGAATTGACTCTAAGATCATCTTACGATTTTCAAAGCTGTGGTAGGCTTTTTTATTTTTCAATTCATTAAATTCATCTGTTGAAACGGCAACTGTTAAATGGTCACCAAGTTCTTTAGCACGTTTTAAAATATTAATATGACCCCAATGTAGTAAATCATATGTTCCGTATGTTAGTATTTTCTTCATCGTATCACTCCCATATGTTTGATCTATTATTTTGTCATTATGATTTTATTATCAATTAACCTATTAGGTTTTTGTAAAATTTATCACGAACATAAACCTTAATATATTATAAAGTTATTAATCTACCTTTTCAAACTAAATAGTTACGTATTACCGAAAAATCTTACACATTTATCAATAGTTCGACATAATCTAATTTTATATCACGTATGCTCTATATCTATCTTACCATTTCATTTACATACCATCAATATGGGATTTACACCCAGTTAACAATTGGTTTTACTTCATTTTTTTACCTGAACTCTTTATTATTGCAACTAACCCATTTAAACAGACAAAAAGCGATGCCCTGTCATCGCTTTTCCTATTATCCCTCTATCAGTCCATCCATTTGAGTTTATACTAATTAAATTAAAGTATGCATACATTAAGATGGTATAGATGCTCTTCAACCGGTTATTCAATCAACAGCTACACCTGTTTAACAGAAATGCACTCTGAATTTTAGCCATTTGCCAAAGGGTAGTGTCTAGAATAAACCGACTTTATATTTTCTAATGGTCTTTAGTGTGAGCAACGATTAATATAATAACCCTTCAATCGAAAAACAATTTATATAGTATTAACGTTCTTCTCCTGCTGAATAATCAATTTCTATAGAAATACGTGAAAATAATTCCTAGCATGTCACCGAACGTTATTATTCATGCTCTATTTTTTTGTCAACTTGAGATGTATCTACACCTCTTCCAAACCACTCTTCCAGCTTTATTTTTGCTTTTCCCTTTACTTCATCATCCATATATATTGCTACTTGAACGAGAGCTACACTAAGTGCGCCAAGGTCATCTGTATAGCCTATTCCTATTAACAAGTCAGGAATTAAGTCCGTTGGTAAAATGAAGTAACCTAGCGCAGCAATAATCGTTGCTTTTACCTTTTTAGGAACCTCCGGCTTTTGCAATGTGTAGTATAAAAGCAAGGCCGCATATACAACAGATGCTCCTGCTTTCTTGCTATACCTTTTTAGCTTTGTCCAAAACTTCTTTTCACTAAAATACTCTTCTGAATTGATAACTTCCTTCTTCACCTTTACCCCTCATTTCATATTATTGTCCACCTAACGATTAATGATCTATTAGCCTAATAAGAAACAAACCGAATCAATGCTCCTATCTCCTTAAATAAAACATTTACTCATCATAGTCATTTTCAACATCTACACCGTTCGCTTCAATTTACTACCATTAACGTATGTTTACGCTTTTCGTTAATAGTATTTATTTAAGTCAATAGAACATCCTGTATTATTTATTCTAACACTCGTTCCGCTTCAATAATGTACCGTTCTTCAGAGGAACCAATAGCAGTGAAGGGATAACATGTGGATAAAGTAAGAATCTCCCTTGGACTTGTTGATCGTATAACAGAAACATCATACTTGTTCACAATATACATATCAAAAATTTTATAGGTAAACGCTTCTGTTGACAACACAATGGTGAGGAGGTCTCCTCTCTCTAAATCCCCCATGTCTCGAAAAGCAGTATCTCTATGTCCCGCCAAAAATATTTGGTTAGATTGATTCGGTAACATTGTCCCAGCATAATGGCCTACACCACGTTTTAACTCCTCTCCATCTACTCCCTCAATAATGGGTAGTTCCCTTTCTAACTTAGGAATTTGCAATAATCCTATAATATCTCCTTGTTTGAAATTATATTGAGCTGGTGAATTTAAGGTTTCCCCTTCTTCTCTTTGTATGCTTGAGTCATTGACTATTGCGGCTTTGGCAACTTTTAGTGACTCTTGTACGGAATTTTTTTGTTCGAATATTCGGAAAAGTGAAAATAAAATAATAGCTATCCCAAACAGTATTAAACCATAACTTATGACCTTTAACCATTTCGTTCTCATTACGCTACCTCCCACTTCAAACTAGAATTTATTTCCGTTCATCTATTTATCTTCCTTTGGTTTCAACCATTAAGGAGAAGAATATAATCGTTATTACCTATTACATCGATTGATCTACAGTCGCACCATCCTATTTTTCGTTCTTAATAAAGAACATAATTGTATTTTACATGAGGATAAGATAAGAATCTACTGGAAGATAAATAAAATTACCTATTTTCTGTCTGTAACAGAGCGTATAAAGCAATATCACAATACTTAATACCCTTTATAAAATACTCATAATGACCTATTCTTCTCAAACCTTTTTGTTCTCAATAATGTTGTTTTTCTAAAAAAAATAATAAAAAATAGTAAGAAAATGAAAGAATTCAGGAGAATTAATACGATTTTTGTTCGTTTTAGCGAAATTCTGCCTATATTTGAGCATTTTCAAAATAGGTCAAATCTCATATACTTCAATTGTAAGTTCTTTATAGAGAACGAAAAATTCTCTATATTAGACAAAAAATGGTATTATTAGGAGGAATTCGAAATGGGAATTAAGAAAAAATTAGGTTTAGGTGTGGCATCAGCAGCATTAGGTTTATCACTAATTGGTGGAGGTACATATGCATACTTTAGTGATAGCGTCGAAACAAACTCTACTTTTGCTGCCGGTACTTTAGATCTAAATGCGGCTCCAACTACAATCATTGATGTTACAAATATTAAACCAGGAGACACAATGCTTCGTAGCTTCGATTTAATGAATGATGGAAGTTTAGACATTGCTTCAATTGACTTATTAACAGATTACACAGTAATAGATGCTAAAGGGGATAATGTGAATGATTTCGGAGATCACATCCGTGTAAACTTCCTTGTAAATGCTGATAAACATGATGTACCCGTTTTCTCTACAACACTTTCAGAACTTAAGTCCATGAGCCCTGATGTCATTAAAGGAAACATCTTTACCCCATGGTTCCATGAAAGAGGAGGAAATCTCGCAGCTGGTACATCTGATAAATTCTGGGTTCAATTTGAATTTGTAGAAAATAATGAAGACCAAAATGAGTTCCAAGGTGACTCTTTAGAACTTAAGTGGACATTTGAAGCGATGCAAGGTGAAGGGGAAGCAAAATAAACTATCATACGTAATAGAAAGGTGGAGCCCACCTTTCTATTACATTCCTGTTAACTTTGTTCAGATAATACAAAATTTTTTATTATTTGAACAAAGTTAATTTTATAGATTAAGAAAAGGAAGTGGTTACTATACGCCATTCAGGAAAAAAAACATATAAATACATGTCTTGGAAGCAAAAGGTCTCCATTAAACTTATGGCTATTTTATATCTATCTTTCCTTACTACTTCATACTTAGTTTCATCAACGAACGCCTATTTTAATGATTATGAACAAACAATTGGTTCCATTAAAGCCGGAACATGGGAGGTTATTTCTTCGCAATGGGATAAAAGTTCATTAGTATTTACATCCTCTACCGAAGATAAGCCTGACAATCAAGAGATTGTAATCGAACTGTGCACTTCTGGAAACATTTCAGCAACAATCAAAAATGGTGGAAGTGATATGGAGGGGCCTTCTGAATACGAAGTGTATTATACAAAAAAAGGAAACCCTAAAAAAGGAATAAAAATTGCTAGTGGCACTATTCCACCTATCACATCCGAACAAAAGACTACCTTAACTCAAGAAATTAGTGATCCTGGTCATTACAAATTCAGAGCCCTTCAACGACCTGGTCATGGGAATAAAGAGAATACTAGGCATGATTTATGGAGTTCAACCATAACGGTTATATGCAAGGATTCAGATAAAACAGCACATCCATTACAAAGCTATGAAGCAGAAGCACAAAACGATCAATCAGTTGAATCAGAAAATCAACTAGAGGAAAATCAGAATTTTTATACTAGTGAACCCGAACAAAAATCCGAAATGACTAATGAAGAAAGTAATAATAATGCTGAAACCACTACTGCTACTACTAATGATCAACAAAACCCTTCTATTATAAGTGAAAAACAAGAAACGAGAGCTTCTAATGAAGAATTAAACCATCCCGAACAGACACCCACACTGGAAGGAGAATAAACATGGTGTTCAACTATTTTAAAAAAATTATTAGTGCAAGTATCACCACTATACTATTTATCGTATTTATCACTCTGATATTTGTCGCCGTCTCTTCCAAATTATCAGGCGGAGAACCGCAAATATTTGGTTATCAAATCAAAACTGTTCTTTCTGGTTCGATGGAACCAGATATTAAAACAGGTTCAATTATTGCCGTAAAACCTGGTGGAGACTTAACTCGCTTTCATGACGGGGACATCATCACGTTTAAGAAAGAACAGGACATGCTTGTTACCCACAGAATTGTGGAGGTAGTTAAACAAAACGATCAAGTCATGTATCGAACAAAAGGGGATAATAATAAAACAGAGGATTTAGACCTTGTCCCTTCTAATAATATCGTTGCAGAATATACAGGAATTACCGTACCTTATGTCGGTTATTTAATGAGCTCCATCAACTCAAAAAATGGTGCCTTTCTACTCATCATCCCTGGAATATTATTATTACTTTACTCTGTCGTTTCCATATGGCGGACACTCTCACAAATTGACTTAACAACAAAAGAAGAAAAGCCCCAAAAAAACAATGCCTTATGATCTTGTGGAATCTGATAAGGATGTGCATGTAATGAAAGGAAGATATTCATTCTTTATTTTAATTAGTGTTGTTTTTCTCTGTCTTTTTTCAAATGGATCGGTCAAAGCGTTTCCAAATCAGCAAATAAAAGAAATAGACATTGCATCCTCTCCCACTAACATACTTTTTAACATAACTAATATGAAACCTGGAGATTGGGCGACAAGAACGATAACTATTCACAATAATGGAAAACAAGATTTTAATTATTCCATGTCTACAAAAAGAAACGCTGGTTCAAAAGAATTGTATAACGAATTACAAATAGTTATTTCTGACGAAAAAAAGGAACTATACAGTGGAAACCTCTCTCATTTTGAAGGGTTTCCGTTGAGAAATTTACTAAAATCAGCAGATGAAGAGATCACTTTTAAGATTGATTTCCCATCCTATCTAGGAAATGAATTTCAAGGGTTAGAGGTTGAAGTCGAATTTTTGTTTTATGTTGACGAACCCTCCGAGAGTCTTCTTCCTCTTGACATCTCTATGCTACCCGATACTGCTACAAATACAATGAGTATACTTTTATTAGGTATGGTATTATTAAGTGGAGGCTTAGTGTTGTATTTATATCAAAATAAAGGGAAGCTCAATATATAAGATTTATGCTGTTCAAAACCTTGATGCTTTCATCAAGGTTTTTTTTAACCTACAAACTGGAGGTGATTCCGTGAAGGTTTTTGTATCCATTATTCTTACACTAACTCTTCTCATCCTATTTTTTATTCAAAAGGATTCTTTACTAGAGTGGATTCATACAGGTGGATTAATGGCTATTTTAGTGAGTGTTTGCTTTGTCTCCCTTGTCGTCTTTTTTCCTATCATACCTTATCCTGCATTAGCGGGAATTATTGGCTCAGTTTTCGGATTAATTGGAGGCACTTTGATTTCACTAACAGGGGTTCTAATTGGATCAACCTTTATGTTCTACCTTTCCCGTAGTGGATTCCGCGATTGGGCACAAGGTTCATTGAAAAAATACCCAAAAGTTGAAGAATATGAACATTTTTTTGAGAAGAATGCTTTCTTCGGAATTTTATTTGCCCGCTTAATACCTGTTATTCCTTCCCCTGCAGTGAACATTGTTTCTGGTTTAAGTAAGGTAAAACCATCTATTTTTTTCTTTGCAACGCTACTAGGAAAAATCCCAGCCATTATTACTTTCACATTTGCTGGGAGTGTATTTGAAGGAGATCAATGGACATCTATTTTGATCTACGGCATTTATTTTTTCATTATTACCATGTTTACTTCTATCCACCTTTATAAAAAACAAGCAAAAATGAACTACACACAATAAAAGATTCGAATGGTATCTATTCATGAACAACTATTCAGCAAGGAGACCCTTACAAATTCTGTCTTAAACAAACGTTTGATTAAGACCTTTTTTAATCAAAAAAACTAGGGGAGAGTAACCTCACCTAGTTTTTTCATATTTCTTTTCACTTTACTCTTACTTTTCTAACCAGTTTGTATGGAACACACCCTTTTTATCTATACGTTGATACGTATGAGCTCCAAAATAATCACGCTGTGCTTGTAAAAGGTTAGCTGGTAACGATTCAGAACGATAACTATCATAATATGCTAACGCACTTGCAAGCCCTGGAACAGGCACACCCAACTTGATTGCTGTAGCAACTACTTCACGAGCAGAATGCTGATATGATTCGACGATTTCTTTAAAGTATGGATCAAGTAATAAATTACTTAAATCAACATTACGATCGTAAGCAACCTTGATGTTTTCTAAGAAACCAGCACGAATGATGCAGCCTCCTCTGAAAATCATCGCAATTTCACCAGGTTTTAAATCCCAGTTATACTCGTTTGAAGCTGATTGTAATTGAGCAAATCCTTGAGCATACGAACATATTTTACTTAAATATAAGGCTTGTCTTATAAATTCAATAAATTCCTCCTTATCTCCAGTAAAAGTTGTGTTCGGTCCTTTCAGCACTTTACTTGCTTTCACACGTTCTTCTTTCATTGCTGAAATAAAGCGAGCAAATACAGATTCGGTAATAATGGAAAGCGGGACACCGAGCCCAAGTGAACTAATGCTTGTCCATTTTCCAGTTCCTTTTTGACCAGCTGTATCTAATATGAGGTCAACAAGCGGCTTGCCAGTTTCTTCATCGATTTTCGTAAAGATATCTGCTGTAATTTCGATTAGATAACTATCAAGCTCACCTTTATTCCATTCTTTAAAAATTTCATGTAGTTCTGGCGCACTTAAGCCTAGAACATTTTTCATTAAATAATAAGCTTCACAAATTAGTTGCATATCACTATACTCAATACCATTGTGAACCATTTTGACATAATGACCAGAGCCGTCAGGACCGATGTATGTGCTACATGGATCGCCATTAACTTTTGCAGAGATTGCTGTTAACAATGGTTCAACTTCATTATAGGCTGCTTTATCACCACTTGGCATAATCGCTGGCCCATAAAGAGCCCCTTCTTCTCCGCCTGAAATACCTGCTCCAATAAAATGAATTTCTTTAGAGGCAAGCTCCTTATGGCGACGAATAGTATCTTCATAATAAGTGTTACCCCCATCAATCAAGATATCACCTGGTTCAAGATGAGGCACTAGTGATTGGATGGCTTTATCCGTAATATCTCCTGCTGTCACCATTAATAGGATCTTACGAGGTTTTTCAAGTGATTGAACAAATTGCTCAATCGTATTGGTACCCGTAAGATTCTTTCCTTTGTTCTCAGATAATATGTTTTGAATTCGATCTTTTGATAAGTCAAATAAAGAAACATAATATCCTCTACTTTCAAAATTTAAGGCTAAGCTTTTCCCCATCACACCGACGCCAACGACACCAATATTTTGCTTAAGCATTCGATCTTCTCCTCCTGAATAAAAAAAATTTCAATGTATATATTATAGTACGAAATAAAATTTCTCGCTTGGTTTATGAAAAAATATTCTCTTATTATTTTGTCTAAGTTAAAATATCTTTAATATCTATTACATATTAGGAGGGATTTCGTTGTCTCAGGAACAGTGCTTACCTAGAATCCGTTCGTTTTACCCACAATTTAGCGTAAAGGAAAAAGTGATTGCCGATTATATTTTAAAATCCCCCGAGCAAATTGTTCATTCAACAATCAGCCAGGTTGCCGAGGATTTAAAGGTGGCTGATGCAACCGTCTTTCGTTTTTGCAAAAGACTTGGCTTCAAAGGCTATCAAGCAATGAAAATCTCTCTTGCTGCTGAGCTTGTAACACCCATTCAAGATATTCATGAAACCATTGATGAAGGGGACTCCGAAAAAAAGGTGGCTCAAAAAGTATTCCGTTCTAATATTAGGACTCTTGAAGAATCCATGAAGATATTAGATGAACAATCGTTTACGAATGCGGTGGAGCTATTATTAAACGCACGCCGAATTGAATTTTATGGCACTGGAGGATCTGGTTTTGTCGCCATGGATGCCCATCATAAGTTTTTACGTACTGGGATGTCTACCACCGCATATAATGATTCTCATATGCAAATCATTTCTGCCTCTCAACTAACCGAGAGGGATGCCATTGTCTTTATTTCCCATTCTGGAACGAATAAAGATTTATTAGCCGTTTTAGATGTTGCCAAAAAACACCATGTACCAACTATAGCTATAACAAATTTGGCGAAATCCCCGTTGAGTAAGAGCGTCGATATATCCCTTTACACTTTATCAGCAGAAACAGATTATCGCTCTGAAGCACTTGCATCAAGAATTGGGCAGTTATCCATCGTGGATGCGCTTTACGTCAATCTTATGATGAGGCAGAAAGAAGTGGCAAAGGAATCGCTACAAAAAATGCGCGAAGCCATATCTGTGAAAAAAATGTAGAGGAGCAGTATTGTGAAGAAAACATTTGTAATGGGCTTAGATATTGGAACGACTAGCAGTAAAGCTTTACTTTATGACTTTACGGGAAATGTATATGGTGAATACGAAGTTGCCTATTCCCTATTTCACCCTAAACCGGGATGGGCAGAACAAAACCCTAATGAAATTGAACGAGCAGCGATTAAGGCGATAAAAAAAGTAGTCGAACATAGCCAATTATCGCCAGAGAAATTAATCGGCATTGGGATGTCTACTGCCATGCATTCGTTAATATGTGTGAATGAACAACATGAAGCTATTTCACCGATGTTAACGTGGGCTGACATGCGTTGTGCACCTCAAGCAGCAAAACTTCAAGACCAATCTAATCTATATAAAAAAACTGGAACGCCAATTCATCCGATGTCTCCATTCGTAAAGCTACTATGGATGAAAGAAAATGAATATGAACCGTATACACATGCAGCTAAATTTATTTCAATTAAAGAATTCATTTTACATAAATGGTTTGGTAAAACAGCAGTAGATTATTCTGTTGCATCTGCCACTGGGTTATTTAATATACATTCTCTTCAGTGGGAAGAGGATGCTTTGCATCTCGCTGGAATAAAGAAGGAACAGCTTTCCTTACCCGTTGCTGAGACAACAATCTTTCAAGGGATGTATTCTGTGGTTGCACAAGAATTAGGATTACATATAGATACCCCCTTTATCATTGGTGGAAGTGATGGACCACTTGCAAATATTGGCGTAGGGGCAATAGCAGAAAATGATATAGCGATTACAATTGGGACAAGTGGTGCAATCAGGAAATTATCAAAAGAACCACAAATAACAACTACTTCCCAAGAGGTATTTTGCTACCGCTTTTCGCAAAATTTATCTGTCATCGGTGGACCATCGAATAATGGTGGGAATGTACTTAAATGGATACTTGAGACCATTGGTCATCCCAATCAATTTGATTTAGTGAACGAACTAGCATTAGCGTCTCCCCCTGGCTCGGATGGGCTTCTCTTTTTACCTTTTCTGAACGGAGAACGCGCTCCTTATTGGGATTCGAACATACGTGGAGGTTTCCAAGGGTTAACCACATCTCATCAAAAACAACATATCCTTCGGGCGGGGCTTGAAGGAGTAATATTTAATTTATATAGCATTAGTCAGAACTTGAAATCTCAATCTCATTCACTTTATGCAAGTGGAGGTTTCGCACGCTCATCGGTATGGTTACAAATTTTAGCAGATATATTCGGGGAAGATGTTTTCGTTCCAGAAAGTCATCAAAGCTCCTCTTGGGGAGCGGCTTGGACTGCTCTGATCGCTTTAGGAGAAGTAGATTCTTATTATGACATTAAGCAACATATTCCAATAAAAAAAATCTACTATCCGAACGAGAAGAACCACACTTTTTATCAAGAGTTGCACAAGATCTACAGTGAACTTGCCTTAACATTGCAACACCATCACCACCGTTTAGCAACTCTTTTAAAAGATTGAGTTTAAGCTTATTTAACGTATGAATGCTTGACATTAACCTGTTATTCTCACGATTTTGACCGTTTTTTACTTTTATTCACCTAGCTATCAAATTAATGGTTCCCTTTTCTTATTTTTCACATAAACTGTCTACGAAAATGATCGTAATCATCGATAAGGATATGAAGCTTAATTGTGCTATAATGACATTATTGAAAAGTTTCTTCAATGTTAACTAAAAATATTAACAGGAATGATGATGATGAATATTTACGATTCCTTAAGAACGGTTTTACAAGAAGATCGTATTTTACGTGAGGAACTACTACGAAACTATACCTATACAAAACTAGGCGGAAAAGCGGACTTTATCGTCAAGCCACAAACATACCAAGAAGTCGCAAACATTGTAAAAGTAGCGAAAAAAGAGAAAATCCCATTGACTCTACTAGGAAACGGTTCAAACCTTATTGTAAAAGACGGGGGCATTCGTGGTGTTGTCATGCTCTTGAGTGAATTACAAAAAATGGAAGTTAATGGAACGAAATTAACGATTCAAAGTGGCGCAGCCATTATTGAAGCTTCTCGCTATGCACTTGAACATCAATTGACTGGGCTTGAATTCGCTTGCGGAATTCCCGGAACAGTTGGTGGAGCTCTATTTATGAATGCAGGTGCCTATGGCGGAGAAATTCGTGATGTACTGTCACAAACCATAGTAGTCACCCAAAATGGCGATATTATAACTCGACAAGCAAGTGAATTAAACCTTGATTATCGTTATAGTAACATTGCAGAAAAGGGAGATATTGTACTAGAAGCTACTTTTGAACTAAAGCATGGAAATTACCATGATATAAAAGCCATAATGGATGACTTAACCTTTAAACGTGAGTCTAAACAACCACTTGAATATCCATCATGTGGCTCTGTTTTCAAACGACCACCAGGTTATTTCGCTGGAAAACTGATTCAAGATAGTGACCTTCAAGGAAAAAGTATTGGCGGTGCAGAAGTGTCTACGAAACACGCAGGCTTCATTGTTAATAAAAATAATGCTACAGCTTCTGAATACATCTCATTAATTGAACATGTTCAAAAAACTGTCAAAGAAAAATATAATGTCCACCTCGAGCGTGAAGTACGAATAATTGGGGAAGATGAATAAAGCTACTTAACAAACGAGTACGGAAATATCCGTACTCGTTTAATTTTTCATATTTATAAGCTGAAATCCACCTTGAATGAAAATGGAGAAATAGGGGAAATTGATAATAGAAGGGAGTGTTTTTTATATGGATTTCCCCATTATTCACACTAATTTTTGGGATGCTGTTATAGCCATTCCTTTAATCATTGTAATTACACAGCTACTAAAAATAATGTTGAAACCCCCTAAAAAATATATACCTTTTATTGCTGTCTTTTTAGGATTAAGTATATCTATTTTTATTAGTCATCGTGATAACCTTGTTGCAGGAGTATTTATGGGCTGGTTTTATGGTTATGCAGCAATTGGGTCGTACGCTTCTTCCAAAACAGCTTTCTTATCATTCCGAGGTGAACGGATGGAAAATCGCTGATTTTATCACTATTTTTTCATCATCTGACATAATCCCCTTATCATCTCCCCGGAAATATTTGCTCATTCCTCATATTGCTAGTAACTACCGCAAAATTACTTACAATACATCTAATTTAATGTCTAAATAGCTGGAAATTTAGATGGTTTTCTCAAAGTGTTGGTTTAGAATAAAGTTTGATTAAATACGTCTTACAAACCTTACTATAGTCTCTATTAAAAGATTATTATAATCCATAATATTATGGATTATATTAGAAACCTGACCAATTCTTACCTTTGTTATTTGATAAACTCCGTCCAATTGCTGAATATCTTAGCATAATTCCTTCCTTGTTCGAAGGACATATGGTTCTATTACCCACCCTGTTTTTTTACAAATTAGCTAAAATGACACTTAAAATTTTCTAGGCTAACTATCTCAATTCCAAAGAAAAACTGGAATTGAAATAGTATGGTCATAATTTTTTATACAAATGAATGACTTTTTAGTTTGAATAGTAATATGCCTATCATCATAATACTAATACCTAATAATTTATTAAAAGTAAAAGGAATACTTTCGAAACCAAACCACCCTAACTAATGAGAATAATATACCTTTCATCAAATACACTCCCTATAAATCAATTCATATCTTCATTAAAATATAAATTAGTGGAGAACTAGAAGGACATTTGTCTTGTTTTACAAGAATTACTTACTTTTTTACAATGCTGCGTAACCCTTACCTAAGTGATGTTACTACACTTTATTAAGCAAGAAATTTACTATCATAAATTAACGGCTTGTGTTCAGCATGACAACATAATTCATCTCATGGTACGCAAGATACTACTTCTGCATCTTCCGAAAGCCTAATTTGTCCAATTCTAAACTTCTTCGTCCGCTTTAGAAGAACTGTGATACCCTCGCATTAAACAAGCATAAAAGCGTGTATCCTTGAGAGTTACAATACGCTTTGATCTCATCTATAAGAAAAGAAGACAACCTCATTTATATTAAACTGAGGTTGTCTTCATAAAAAGTTCAATCTAATCTAACATACCATTGATACATTAAAGGTAATTTATCATCCAATACTACCGTACCTACCCATGCATCATCATCTTGGTATACTGCTACACGGTCATTTAGTTTCAAGTTAAAAATTTCCACTTACTCTTTGGATAATACTGGAATGTCTGGATTTTTATAATTAAAATTACAGTCAACTTCAAACTTTTTCATATTCATTACCTATCACTTATTTTTATGAACTTTTCAAAAATACTTATTGATTTGTCGATTTACTACTTATTATTTTCACCATAAATTTGGTTGACTCTTAAATAAAACAGATAATGCATTTGCTTGTTTTACTGTGATAGGAGGAACAATTGAGCATAGGGATTCTCTATTACTCTCCCACCATCCCATCTCCATCATTATCTCGCATGTAGGGGTATAACCAATGTTATATTTAGGTTAGGAAAGTGAAACAGTTGACACTTGAGGGACTACACATATTAGACATATCTAAAATCGTAGGTCTTATTTTGATCCCATCTTCAACTAACTCCCTCCGTTAACTTAACATTAGGATGGAAATGAACCATTAACTTTTAGCTATATGAACGATTTCCTTAATTACAGAATCAACTTCCTTATTATCTCTTATCACAAATAAATAATCTGCTTCCCCTTCTTCTGGGTCCACAACATCCTTATTCATAGAACCACTCTGTTGACTAACAAGCACTTCCTCAAAGCTAGAATAAGTCCCCCTTAGTATATTGGTACTTCGTTGACTTTTAGTTACTCTTTCATGAAGAACTTCATCAGGAATATCAAAATGAACCAAGATACTTACAAACGCATCCTTATCATATATTTCTTCCAGCAAATACTTTCTCCCTTTTCTAGTACGATTAGCACTACTCGCAATAATATGAAAGTCTGTTTGTTCTTTAGCATAATCAACAATTACCTTTGATATAGAATGCTTTAGAATGTTAGGTCCTTGTTTTGGTAATAGATTCTTATAATATGTATTTAAAAATTCAGCATTATTATCTTGGTCCATTATTAATGAATTGTTTAACTTACTTTCTAAAGCTTTTGCGAAGGTAGTTTTTCCACTATGGGTTTTACCTACTGTAATAATAACCAACCTTTTCATAATTTCTCCTATTTTCATAACTATTGAGATTTTTAAAATTAAATTACTTTGAGTTGAATTCATCCTTAATTTGACGAAAACCAAATTATATAAGTTTTGAATATTCCATTAATCTGCCCTTTAGCTTAATACCAATTATTTCAAAACTATTTAAACCTTACAACAACTTTTTTAAACATAATAAAAGCGCGATGTTAGATCATCGCGCCCTTTTCTGGAATAAGAAAAAAATCCTGCTACCCTTCCAACAGAATTTTTGATCAAACTTTATTACAAATAATCAATCTTTTTTACAAATTATCAAACTTTATTTTAAAACTACAATAACTTATTTTCTTCAGTTTATTCTACCTATATTTTCATAAAACATTTCTCGATATCTACCAACCAATGCCCAGTTCAGTTATTGGAATAAAAGAAAATCCGAAGAGAAGTAAGGTCTTCAGCTCTCGTTCTCCTGTAGCAAAAATGTAATGCTTTGTTAGCGACTAAACAGACATTAGGAGCATTCATAAATGCTGTCCTTATCGTTAAATTTCCCATAATTTAGAGTCATTAAATAAGAGAATTGACCGCATTTTCATTTTATAGTTGTTGAGACAAACTAAAGAAATATTATTGTCAAGTAATTCTATTTGCATATTTTTTATAATACTTTTTACTTATTTATAAAAATGTAATATTTATCAAATTAAGCTGTTGAGTAATTTTTTATGAGTCAAGTAATGATTTTTGTTATTAATTGGTAACTAAAGGAGGTTAATGTCATACCTTTTGGTTAACTGGAAAAAAATAGGTGTGATTTCAATCACACTTTTGTCGTTTTTTAAAAATGTATAATATACTCAATTCTTATATTTTTCAGAATATTAAATAAAAAATAGAAAGTTTGGTGGTATTTGGAATATTAGGGATATCATTTTTTATAATCTCTGTAGGTTCAGGAATTCATCCTAGAGTTTACTCACAAAAATTAGTAATAAAGGATACGTATATAATTTAATTGAAACTAATTTTTAGGAGTGTGAGATTTTATGAAAAAAATTAAAAAGATATTTATAGCAACGGGTGTTTCTTCAACTTTATTATTAAGTAGTTTATCGACTACTTCACCAATTGCTGTAAATGCACAGGTTTTCTCGGTTGAAGGTCAGGCCACATATTATGATACAGGAAATCAACCAGCTATAGCTGTTAACGAATCCGGAAGAATATTTGAAATTCATCAATCTGGAGAGGGAAATAATCATATCTATTATAATTTAGGGAAATTGAAAGATAAAAATATCACTTGGGATAAAGGAAAGGATAGTGGAACACAATTAGTAGATTCTAACGGCTCATCGATAGAAGGTGTATATGCGAAAAACCCAGAAATATTTTGGCTTGATGACGAAACGATTCTTCTTACGGTAAATAATGTCAAGGATAATACGATCAATTCTCATCTATTAAAAATTATTAATGGAGCAGTTACTGTAGTATCTAGTAAAAATATAAATATCCCTTATACCAAAGGACCCTTCTCTTCCGTTACTCACAATTCTACAATGAGGACTTTATCAATTGATCAAAATGGGAATGCCGTCATGTTCTTTCAAAATAAAAACGATAGACATATCAATTTTGTTGTAGGACAACCACAGTTCGACACTTCTGGTACAATTGTTGGAATAAAATGGGGGGACCCTATCGATACAAACAATCAATTACCTGAAAACTCGAGAATTGCTTCGGTCGTACTAGGAAAAGATGGAACCATTGTTGCAGCAAATACTATTCTAAAGAAGTTGTTTGATGGTGGCTATAATGCTGATGGAAGAGCATATAGAAGTCTTGGAAAGATGGATAAAGAATATAACGTCACATGGGATGAGAAAAATATACAATACGATAATGATGCTTATAATATTGTACTTTCTATTTCAGGGGATAAGGTGATTGAATCTTATACCACCCTAGGTGATCATCGTGACTTAAAATCCAGATTATGGAAGATTAGAAATGTTTCACTAGATAGTCGAACGATAGAACAGCAAGATGATCAAGGTTTTTATAACAATGGAAAAGAACAATCTTTAACACTTACTGATGGGTATTTAATAGAATCTCATGTAGATCCAGCTGTATTGGGGAGAGATGACTTATATTACAGCATTTCAGAGGCAGAAGAGAATATTAATCTGACTGATTTTAATCAATCAGGCGTTACAGTCACGAAAAAGTCTGATGAGACGGTCTATGGATCACCTGTCTATAAATTAACAGCTAATCGAGCTGATGAAATTGACTATTTAAATTATACCATCAATGGTTCTTTTTATACATCACAACAAGAGTTTAGCATATGGCTAAGAGCCGATAAAGAACAAACGGCTACATTACGATTAAGAAGTGAAATGAAGGGTTGGCCATTTGAGCCAAATTTCCGCACACTTAATGTTAAGTTGACTGAAGAGTGGAAAGAATATAAGATTACTCACGGTTATCAAATGAGGGTTGAATTTATTCAAGCAGAAATTTATCCTGCTGGCAGTAGAAATGGGACAGGTACTATTTATGCAGCGAACCCTCAAATAGGAGAGAAAGGAGAAATGTATCAATCTTATCTTGAAAAACTAGTGGAGCTTTCTGAGAATCTTAGGATTGATGGCAACACTTTGATAGTTCCTTTTGGTGTAGCATGGCCATCCACTGACAATGATAAATACAAAGTAGTGATGAGAATCGGTAAGTATGATTTAAATGAAGGATGGATAACGAAAGATTATGATTATGACAATCAGCAATTAATTGATCGTGGAGAGGTCCAACTTGGAATGTGGAGAGAACAGGCAGAATGGAATACTCTGTATAGAGCAATGGCGCTCGTGTTGGACACTGAAACAGGAAATGTTCTTTATCATTCGTATAATGGCTATTACATGATGCCAGAACAACCTTAGATACTGAATAAGATACTAAGAGGTTCAATCGACCATTAAGGTTCCATTTCACATTTAAAATGGTGAATATTCCGAAAAATCTGTAGTATTCAATTACTTGTCGATTTAAAAGAACTAGAACAACGTGGCATTCAGTGATAATGAATTTAGGGATTGTTAAGAGAACGTCCTCAGGGAAATTTATTTTGACAGTCATGTCATCTTTTAGTGAATTAGACCGGACATTAATCAAAGAAAAGCAACAAGCAGGAATTGCAGTTGTTAAAAAGACAGTGAAAGAAATATGTAAAATTACGAATATAAGTGAAGCAACGTTTTATCTCATGTGGCGAGAGTATAAAAATAATCTGGGTTGTTAACTGTAATTAAAAAATAGGGTAGAAAAAAATATTCGTTCTTGTTACAGCATTATTTCATTTCATTCCTAAAAAGAATGAATTACAATATTTTCTAGAGGATATTTCCTCGAATAACTTCTCTGTATCCCCTGCAGTTGCAGGGGTTATTCTTGTCCCTTGAATTTCTACCATTCAAAATTGACATGCTCCTTTTTAGATGAATAGTATCAGTATGTCCAAGTTTTTGAGAATTCCTACATGTATATTGAATTTTAGTACCAGAACCATATTCAAGCACCTTCAAATTCAAAAAAGAAGTATTAATTAATACAGAAGGTAGTGTTAGAGAATACCTTTACTATGTATACTTTTCAAATATTCGCATGGCTGCTCCTAATCTGTCACTTTTGAAGTTATTTTGCACCTTTTTTAAGTACTATTTTGCACTGTATGTAAATAAAAAAGGTCCGATTCCCCAGCATTAAAATTGGGGAATTAGACCTTTTTGTTACTCCACAATCGCGCCCTATTGCAGAAGACTTGAATTCGAGATACCTTGTAATATAATCTTCGATTACAGCCCCCGATTTTAAATAAACTAAGCCATATATGACAATATCTTTTCTTTCAAACCACCAATATTACTAAATAGTATGTAAGTATCTTTTTTATTTTGATAACTATTGTATCAGTACTTGCATACGGGTAACCAATCCTAATAGCTGACTTATTCTTACTACCATACGTATTATCATAATCAACATTGGTTATTTCGGATAAGGGTATTTCAATTTTACTAAGCAATTATTTGATAATGAAGCTCTCATTTTTTACTCACATTAATGAATAGGTGCATTTCTACTAATTATATACGATTGTTTGAATTAGATAGTTTCAATTATTGGGAACATTTATCTGTTACATTATTCCGTAAATCTAGTGCAATACATAAAGAAAAAGTACATTTCTTACTGCAGAATTGCGCACCCTTGAACGGCAAACCCTTGTAATGTTGTTCGATCCGCACTTACAACCACACCGTTATTACTCCCTTGTGCTCTCAATAAATAGTTTTTCGATAGATTTATATGATCAATAACACTATTCCGTAAAACGGCCGTTTTATGGAATGGTGTTTTCAAAAAAAAACCAAATTTGGCTCTTAATTCGGACAGTCCACATTAGCACCTATCGATGTTCCACATTTATTTCCTTTGAAATTGTTGGCATCTTGATCGTTAATATCGACAGTATTCGTCCCATCACCATTCCTAAACGCACGATTAAAGAAAACATCATTGTCGTTAGAACCTGCAGAAAACAAAATACCATTATCTACATTATCATTAACGTTATTTCCTTTAATCATGTTGCTATCTGAATTGGTGGTTAATTCTATACCTTCATCATTTCCATTAGTGGTATTCCTTATAATCATGTTGCTAGGCGAACCGACTAACAAAATACCGTTAAAAATATTTCCGTTAGCTGTATTCCCTATGATCATGTTGCTTTCTGAATTGAATATGCCAATACCCGGATTCTCATTCCCATTAGCTGTATTCCCTTTAATGATGTTGCTACCTGAATTGTTGAACATGCTAATACCATTATTACCATTCTCATTAAGGGTATTTCCTTTAATCATGTTGCTAGTTGAACTGTCTAAGAAAATACCCTCCTCATCAAAATTTTGAATAGTAAAATTCTTCACCAACACGCCAGAAGTGTTATTAATCGTTATTCCATTACCTCCCACCACAGTATCTCCATCTAGTATAGGTTTTGTTTTCCCTATCCCAATCAACTTGATTTTCCCTTTATCAATAGTGACGTTTTCCTCATAAGGTCCACCACTGGCTTTTACTAAAATGATATCTCCTGGACCAGCTGCATGAACGGCATCTTGAATTGTGAGTTCATCATCCGGCACAACGATGGTTTTTTCGTTAAAAAGTATAACACCTACTCCGATAACGATACCAATCAAGAATACCCCAACAAACGTAAAGAATAGAGCTGTTATTGGAAATTTGTCTTTGAACGTCTTCAATTCTTCACCTCCAATCACTATTATTCAAACAGTGTTCTAGCAGTGATGTTTTTTTCTTTCAAACATTGGCGTACAAACTTTGCAATGAGAAACAGAGTAATGACGGCAAAAATAATTCTGATAATCAAGACGACAATCGTAGGAATATCAACCATTGCAAACCATAATTCTCCGAAACCTAGTACGAGTAATGCGGTAGTGATAATACTGTTGTTTGATAGTGCTAACCAATAAAGGTCAATTCTAACGTCTTTACAGGCACAACAGACTTTTTCTTCTTGAAGTGTCATTGTTTGTTACCCCATATGTTTCTCCCACTTTTATCTTATTAGTGAATACGCAATTAAATGCTTGACTAGGAGACATTTCACTCCTTGATAAAATCATCCCAAACAACCTTCTACCAACTGAATAGTAGAGGGATTTGTATGGGTAACTGTCAAGAATTACGGTTCTGGTGAAAAAACATCCACTTCACTTAATATTGAAACGGCTACTTCAAATGATTTGAACCCCAGCATGTAGCGTACTCATTTTTTGATAAAACGATGGTCTTGTTCCATGATATCGTTGAGGTATTTTATTTGTCTGATGAAATGCCTTCCGATATCCTTCCCTCTTCTTTTCCCTCTTGAATTGCTCCAGGATAAGCTGGATTTTGATCAACCGTGACCACACGAGGTTCACCAATATGAGAAGCAGCCAAGGCTTTCTTAATAAAGCGCTTGGCTGCTTGTTTATCACTTGATTCACTTAAATAAAAATCAATCGTATTCTCTACTGAATCCACTGCACCAGGAGAATCATCTTCTATAATTAGTGATCCGTTAGATCCTACTACGTTATCTTATATTGATTCAACTGTAGAAAATGGAGTAACGTATTACTACACTATTTGGGTAGTGATAGACAGTCAGTCTCTACAACCGTCTAATGAAATTTCTGTAACACCTCAAGTAAACTTAAATTCAGAAAAAATATCTACTCTTTAAAACCTACGTAAACATTAAGTAGCCCAGAAACAAGAATGAATTTGTTTCTGGGTTATCTTTTATTTGATTCACTTTTTTTCAGAACTCTATAAATTGAGGAGAGACTCGTTGACCAAGGTTAAACTTATCGATGTTTTCTTTATTGGTTAGGAGGTCGATAGTGGGTAGCGTTTCAAATAAATACTAATGAGGCTAATACAGAGTCAAATCGTTCTTTTTTCTCGATTCAACCTTACTTTATAGAATAGCATTTATCATTAAAGTTTAGAAAATGACATAACGTATTTGATTAGTTTTCCGACATTCTGTATAGAAAAAACAGTATATTTTAGTTTTATCTCGAATTCAATCCTTCAAGAATATGGCCCTTTCCACAAAGAAAGAGCCCAATTCATACTCCTGAATTGCGCCCTCTATAACGGAATATCAGAAGCCACAAATTCGTTTTCTAGTATGCTCATTTCCCATATGCTCCAGTATTCGTTACCATTTTTTCTAGAGTCTCTAAGCAATCCCTCTTTTTTAAAACCAGTTTTTTCATAACAAGCGATTGCAGACAGATTGAAATCAAAAACGCCAAGACAAACTCTATGTAAATGTAGTTCATTAAAAGCGACTTTAAGTATTTCTGTCATCATTAATTGACCTATTCCTTGACCCCTTGCATTCTTATCACCGACTAATACTTTACCCACCCTCGCAGACTTATTTTTTCTATCAATTTTACCTAAAGAAATATGACCAACAATAGTTGCTGTTTCTTTGTTCATTACTTTGTACACGAAGGTATCAGAGTTAACATCATTTGCTTTCTCAATGTATTTTTCTAACTGACTTTCATCTAAAGGATAATCGAATCCAGGTCCTCCCCATTGAAGTAAAAATTCATATGAATCAATCCAATTGATAAGTTGTTTGAAATCTGAACGCTCAAAATATTTAAGTTCGATCATCATTTGTTCCCCTCTTTTATTTTTGATTTATGCACTGAAGACCATTGTATTTCACAATTAAACTTTATTCCATAAAAATGTCACTACCATAAAAAATGACACTGATCTGAATTTCAGATTTGCGCACAATAGCTGAAGGCTTGAATTCGAGATAACTTGTGAAATAGACTTCTATTAAAACACCTTTTACTTGAATAAGAGATAAGCTATATTTTAACACTCATTTTATTAAGCCCATCTTTATTTATAAGTGCTACTTCCTTTGATGTGTTCCATTTCAATTAACCAAAATACTTATGGAATTTTTACTTTTTATTATATCTCCAGTAGTATTTTTAATTATGATAGTAGTGAAGAACTTATCAAAGTCATGTTCACAATATACTTCTGCACGATGCTTCCTATCAGGGCTTTTTTAGGCTTTTGCCTTATACAATGAATTTCATAAAATAAGCCTCATTAAATGGATATTGATCCTATCATTTTTTGTCACTAATAATATCTAATCCCTTTTTTAAAAAATGAGAAGATGAGCTTTTTCTTTCAACATTGTTTAAGCTAAAATAGTAATCAATATTGAAATCAACAAGAACCTCGGTGACTCCACCTACACATTTAACCTCATTATTATTTTGCAATCTATTAACACAATTAATCATAACCTGCCAATTGTCAACTATCTTATACTTGATGAAGTTTTGTCCAAAGAGAGAGACAACACACCTAATTTCATCTCTAAATTGTACCTTTTTTCTTTCCAACTCATTTCATAATCCTCTTCGGATCCATCTTTTCTTATATATGGTATATCCAAATCAAACTCTTTAAGGGTAGGCATATTTTGCCCCCATTTCATTTTTAATATAAACATCGCTTCTTCAACAATTCTGGACGTTAGCAAAAACTCTCCTTAAAGTGGAGTGTTTCAATATATTTTTCTATTCTAGGAGATTTGTCTATTTTAGCTTGATGGAAATGTGGCAGAACCCCTTCTAGGTTTATGTTGACGATTAGGATTACTCGCTTAGCAAACATTCAAACTCGTACGTTTGCTTGTACTGTCAAAACTGATGCATGCTTGAATCGTTCAGCCCTTTGCAGATGACCTCAACGCCACTATCACGCAAAACTCATTAGTCATTTCGCAAAACCTCTATTAAATTATGAGTGTGAAACCTGCACGTAAATATCTTATTCGTCATACTATAATATATCTAAATATGAAAGGTGGTGTATAAATGAGTCATAAAAAGAAGAAAGTGAGAACAACGGGCGTTTTATATCGAGAAGTAGGTACAGATAATAGCCATGCTGAAATTTTAAACCGAAGTGACCAAACGATTAAAATAACTGCATTTGCTTACGATTGGGAAAATGCAACGGAGCCGAGATTAATTAAAAAAGAAGAAATCACCATCGAACCAGAAACTCGGGGAACGTTTGATTCCGACACTACTCGTCACTTTGAAGTACTATTTGAAATCGATCCGGACAAGCAGTTAATTATAAACCTTTACTTCCGTGACAGAGATAATTGTACTGTAGGTAATACTTTTTATAACGAAGACTTCGTCGAATTGTAATTCCTGATAATTGTCTCCGGCTCACTGTAAAGAATTTGACAACCGATGTCGAATAATATATGTGTGAACAAGGTAGGTAATTTCATATGGAAATTCAATATAATTTCGCTGATCTGGGTGGTAGCATCGCAATTTTCATTCCAATTATTGCTAGTAGGTTGGGTGGTTATTTTTCGTTTGCACTATACCAAATACAATCTATTAACATAGTATATAGAACAAAACTCATGGAGGTGAAAGAGATGGGTTCATTTATAATAGTAGTGTTAGTGTTGTTTATTTTGCTAGTCATCATATTGCTTGGTTCGTGTAAAGAAAGTACAACTGAATTTCCATTAATTACTACAAGCCCAGGATTAGTCGGATCTCTGTGACAGACCGATTCTTTTAACAAGCCTTTACACAAGCATTAGGGGGTCACGTTACCAAAAGTAAAAAATTGTATGTTTAGATATATTTTAGCCGGTTACCTGTACGGTAAGAAACTGACTGTTGTTTCCTAGTATTTCTTAACCCGTAGTAACAGAGTAAACGTCAAGTAGCCCAGAAAACAATAAGTTAGATCAATATTGGGTATGGTCCTCAATAAATAATTCTAAATCTAGTTGCTTTTTAGTATATGCCTGAGCAGAATCACCATCAAGCATTGGCACTATTCTATTAATATCCTTATTATCAATAATAAACTCATGTTGCAAGTAAAATAAAGGAGCAACTTTTGATACCAGCAATTTACTAGTATAAGTAACTGAGAATTCTCTCTTAGTATATCCTTCAAACTCAAAAAATATTTCTGTTGACGGCCAAACCCCTTTGTTGTTGTAAACTTCTATAGTAATATTATTTTCTGTAACAAAAGCATTCACTTCTTCTGGGAGCAAAGTTTTCCTTTTACATTTTGTTAGATAATCAGATGCTTCCTTTTCCATATAATACTTTTCAATTGCCTTTTGGATAGCAGTATTCATTCTATCTTTCACTACCTATTTATGATTAAATCATGCCTGTTTTATTTATCTGAATATTCTATTTTTTCTCAAAATTAAATTCTCCTAGGTGCTTCCCTCTTTTATTAGTCTTTTCAAATCTGCCATGTTGAGTATCTATAGAATAATGGTTTTTTCCTTTCGAATCAGTATAAACATCTTTTTATATGGACGCTTCCTCACATCGTTCATTTTATACATAAGATCCATCTGGTCAAAATGAAATATTATTATCCACCATTTGTTCCTTTTATTATATACTAGTTAATTTTCTAATTTATCTCGATTTCAAGTCTTCAAGATAATGGCCCTTCGTATTATAAGGTCAGCCAGAAAATATTTCTGGTTGACCATTTTTTATATTGATATATGATTACGGTAGCCGGGGTAGAACGTAATGGCCCTTGGGACTTGATCCCGTCGGCTATACTGTCCACCCCCTACTTGTAGAAACATGTTTGAGGCTGGTTGGGGCAGAGACCCCGCATAACAAGCGAAGCTATGACACTACAAGATAGACAGGGGCTACCGACAAATCTACTAAAAGGAGATGTGATACCATATGGATCCAGTGATTGGCCTGGATGTCGCAAAAGGAGAAAGCCAAGTTCAAGCTTTCCTGGCAAGAAAGCAACCCTTCGTTTTTTAAAGAGGTGGAAAGCCACGCTGAATTAAAACCTGTCATTGTTTTTGAATCTACAGGGCACTACCATGAACCTATTTTACAGTTTCTCGAGGAAAAAAGGATTGCGTACTATTTAGTGAATTCCGTTGTTTCTTAAAGTAAAATCAGACCCAGCTGATGCGAAACATTTATGCGAGATGTATTACAAAGAGGACTTAGTCGCCTATCAACAAAAAATATTCAAACGATGAACCTGAGAAATCTAAATAGACAACCGATTCCTTAACACGGAACTATGTCCATCTAAAACTTCAGTTTCAAACGATACTCGATCAAGTATTTCCTGAATATAAAGGGGTTTTTAGTAATTTATATGCGCCTTTATCTTTAAAAATGCTACTCCTCTACCCTACTTCTCATGAAGTATTAAAGGTACCAACAATAGAATTAGCTACGGAAATGTACGGTATAGGAGGAAAAAGATCGTATGGGTGGTTTTATGAGAAGGCTTTGAAGTTAAAAGAGTCAGCAGAACAGAACCCATTTAAGAAGACACTGTATCAAAGCCATTTGGTTACGCTAAAAATGTATATTCAAATGCTTCTTCAACAACGAGAGTTTCTGAACGTACTAGAAAAGGAAATCGAATCGCTAGCGATGAAGTTTGAGGAATATGAGATTCTTACATCCCTCCCAGGGATAGGGACTAAAATAGCAGCGACACTAATTTCAGAAATAGGCGATGTCACGCAGTTTAGTCACCCGAAAAAACTAGTAGCTTATGCCGGGATTGATCCAAGGGTTTACCAATCTGGTAAGTTTACAGCAACAATCAATCGAATTACCAAAAGAGGATCTACTAAGCTCCGTCAAACGCTTTATACAGCTGTTCAGTGTGGATTAACCAACAATCGAAATGTAAAGATACGAGCGTATTATGACAAAAAAGAAGTGAGGGCAAGCCTCACAAAGTAGCCATCATAGCTTGTGCCAACAAGCTATTGCATTGGATTTATGCCATATTAAAGCATAAACGAAGATACACTGCATAAATCAATACAAATAATTACATAACTTACAAAAAACTTTAATTAGAAACATTGAAGCTTCTTTGTCATACATATTTTTAATTATGTCATCTTTAATCTAGTAGAATATTTAAAAAGTATTGACTTATATTAGCTGGTATAGCTGAAGACTTGAATTCAGGATAGCCTTAAAAGAAGTTAATTAATTCACATTGAAACTCCTCGTATTCATTCCAACACCTCTCTTTTTCCACATTACCTACTAAATACTATTTAATAATATTCCAACTTTTATATACCCATGATTATCTTATTTATGGGAACAAATTAATTCAAAAATACGACTTTCACTCATGAAAACTACTACTTATTTCTTTACCAGAAGTCCAAACACCCCTTGTCCTTCTTTCGTATACTATAGTAACTCTAATAGAAAGGAGGGTAACGAATATGGTATTTAGAATTGTACCTACTATGTTTCCAAACGTACAGGATGCCATTGATGCGTCGAGTGAAGGCGATAGCATTAAAATACTAGCTGGAAAGTTTGACGGGTTTGAAGTAGATGTAGACAATTTAAAGATTTTCGGTTGTGGCATTGGGCGAACGATTATTGAAGGGGCACCTTCACAAGGCAGTAGTAACGGTGTGGCTGTGAATGCGAACCGAATCATTTTACAAGCCTTTACGGTTCAGGGGTTTACTGGAGACGGTGTATTTGTTGAATCAGGTAATAATAACGTATTAAAAGATATTGAATCAAGGTTTAATGGGAGCGACGGTTTCGACCTCCGCACTGATAATAATCTAATTATTAATTGCGTTGCTTCCTTTCATTCTGAAAATGAAACAGGTTTTCAACTTACTTCACTTTCAGAACATACTTGCATAATTACCTGTAACAGCTTTCGAAATGGTACAGGATATCAAACAGCTAGTGGTGTCAACAATAATGGTATCGGCAACAAATTCATATCTAACATTGCCAAAGAAAATAGTGTGGGTGTTGATTTGGATAATTTAAATGGTCCTGATGGTTTTAATACTTTTATTAAGAACAAAGTATTTCTAAATAACACCGGGTTCAGAATTGACGTAAATAATAACAATGTAATTAACAATATAGTATGCAACAATGCAGGAAACGGTTATGATGTGGGAATTTCTGATAACAACATCATCGACTCCAACATTGTTCGTAACAATGGGACAGATGTGACAGACGCAGGCACCTTAGTTAACGATGGTGCAACTAGTAACACGATTCGATTCAACAAAGCGAGAAATAATATCGAATTTGACATTGAAGCGCTAGGCAATGCTTTTAATAACAATACATTTGATGGAAACCAGTGTGGGAGTAGTGATCCCCCTTCAATATGTGATTCTTAATAAACAAAACCTCTTTTTTGAATAGAGAGGTTTTACATAATGGAAGAATAGTTAATGCGTTCATGTGTTTATAAGTATATTTATTAAAATTACGATTTTCACACATGAAAAATAATTTTCTCTATCCCCAATATCTAATTTCACATATAGCACAAACACCACTTGTCCATCTATTATATACTATAGTAACTCGGAGAATAACAAATATGGTATTAAGAATTGTACCAACTATGTTTCCAATGACACAAGATGCAATCAATGCTTCAACCGATGGAGATAGTATAAAAATATTAGCTGGAATATTTGATGGATTTAATGCAAGTTATAGGAATAATTTAAACATATTTGGTTGTGGCATTGGCAAAACAATTATTGAAAGTATACCGGGGGTTGGTACCACAGGTATACAATCATCTGTTTCATATTTACCCTCAACTAAGGCTCTTTCTTAGGGTGCAGCCACATCACCATCAAGCTTAATGAAAAAATATGTACAAACTCTCCTTTTAAAAGAGAGTTTTGCTTATTAAGAATCACAGATACCTGTAGGCGGAAAACTGTTACTACATTTGTTGCCGTCGAAAGTGTTGTTAACGTCAGCAGGCGGAATGGCTTCGATATCAAATTCGAAGTTATTTTTCGCTTTGTTGAAACGAATGGTGTTGTCAACTGCGCTATCTTCGATTAGGATTCCTGCGTCAGAATTAGCAGTGCCGTTGTTACGGACAATATTGGAGTCAATCACGTTTTCACTAGCAAAAAGAAACAATCTAATACCACTATCCTCATTGTCACATACTACATTTTCTATAATATTATTATTGCTTGTGGGGGTGGGGCCACCTGGAATTGTTTGTAAGCGAATTCCGTCATCACCATTTTTAAATACTTTGTTTGCAAACAGCGTGTTGGAGACTGCTAAGTTGCCCAAACTAGTCAGTAATCTGAACCCAGTTAGTCCATTTCTTTTAGTAGTATTTGAAATGAATTTATAAGCTATAGTAAGAGTAAGATCAAAACCATGTTGGCTATTTTGACTACTATCACAACTTATAATACAACTACTGCCTCCTCGACTTAAAAAACCAATGAGATTAAAAGAAGCTATACAATTCAAGAAAGTGTTATTAGAACCTGTAAAAAAACCATTATTATTAAGTTTGGACTCGATTTCTTTTAGAACATTGTTAGAGGATAGGGAGATTACTCCAGATTGATCGAACCCTTGCACGGTAAACCCTTGCAATGTTGTTCGGTCAGCATCCACAACCACACCGTTGTTACTTCCTTGCGCTGGAGCTCCCGCAATAATCGTCCGACCAATCCCACAGCCGAAGATTTTCAGATTTTCCACGTTTACCTCAAACCCATCGAATGTCCCAGCTAAGATTTTAATGCTGTCTCCAGAAGTCGATGCATCAATGGCATCCTGAACCGTTGGAAAAGCAACTGTAGGCACAGTACGTAAAACCATATTTATTCCCCTCCTTTCTTCATAAAATTCTCATGGTTATCAGGTACAGAAGATAGAAAGAAACTATCCAGTACGGACCTATCCTTTTCCACATTGAAATCTGAACATTCCTTTAGATTTTCCGCACATCTATTTCCCTTGTAAACATTACGTGTAGCATATCAAGCTCCTTTAAGCATAGAGATATTTAGATATTAGACAGACTGCATAACTATAAACGGAGAAGGAAAATACCGACGTTAAGGATTTGTCAAAAATGAGGATGAAGAAAATCGAATAATTAGTTAAAGGACCATTGAGATTCAAGAAAAGTTGTAGGACATAGGAAGAAATATGATGAATTAAGTGCATATCGTAGCAGGATCACTACTACCACACTGGTTAGCATCGAAGGTGTTATCAGCAAAAGCAGCACCTTGTGCTTCAATGTCAAATTCAACGTTGTCCTTTGCTTTGTTGAATCGAATGTCATTATCCATCGCACCATCTTCTACTAAAATACCAGCATTTGTAATATCTGTCCCATTGTTACGAACAATATTGGAATCAATACTGTTTCCGCTTACTCCTGTAAGTACGGAGATTCCATTAGACCCGTTATGGCAAATCGTATTCCTTTGAATGTTACTATTTTCATCGGTCAGTTCAACTCCATCGGTCCTATTATTTTGAATTTTATTTTCAAATATTGTGTTGGTTTCACCTACCAATACCCCATTCTCACCATTTTTCTCACTAGTACTATTTATTATAGAAATATCATTACCAATAGTTTCAAATCCATTCATTTTATTTAAAAAGGATTGGCAATCGAACACTAAACTACTAGTAGTAATATTGTACCCAGTAGTATTAAATGCAGCTATACATCTAGTTAGGTAATTATCAGGGTTAATAATTAAAAAACCAGCACCTTGATTGTTTATTGACTCTATATCTTTTAGTATGCAACCGTTATTAACTACGCTTATGCCATTACCGATAAATCCTTGAATCGTAAACCCTTGTAACATGTTAAGATTGGCAATTACCAAGACTCCATTCATTCCACCACCAGCGGGTACCCCTTCAATAATTGTCCTTCCAATCCCACAGCCGAATATTTTCAAACCCTGAACCGTCACTTCAAAACCATCAAACTTACCAGCTAATATTTTTATGCTGTCTCCTGGACTTGAAACGTCAATGGCATCCTGAACCGTTGGAAAAGCAACTGTAGGCACAATTCGTAAAACCATATTTGTCTACCTCCCTTCTTCTATAAATTTTCATGATAATCAGATACAAAACTTTCAACATTAATTGATCCCTGGATCACAGGCTTCCATTGGACTACTTGGGTTGTCTGTGCACACATTACCATTATAAATATTTGGCGTTGCAAGACCTGCTCCGTCTAGGATGCTGAAATCTTCATTTAACTTTAATTTATTAAAGGTAATCGAATTCGGCTCTACAGTACCCGCACCATCGATTACAAAAATCCCCGCATTATCCGGTTGACCCATTGTCCCATTTCCGCGAACAATATTCCAGTCAACACGATTCCCATTAGGCTCAGCACCTTCTGCTCCAACCAATGCAATCCCTATGGTCGTATTATTACATACTTTGTTTTCTACAATTCGGTTATTGTCTGTTTGACAGTTGATTCCAATATTATTCTTAAGAGCTGTATTTCCATCTAATATCGTGATAGATCCAGAATCATCTAACAAAAATCCATCCTCAGTATTTTCTTTGGCTACATTATTGGCCAATCTATTTAATATCCCGGAGACATGATATCCTGTTGTATTTTCTTTACTTGTATTTCCCTTGAGAAAATTAGTGCTTCCACTAATCTCAAAACCATCGCCTTCTCCCGTTGCATTCGACGTTGCGATATTGTTGACGAGTGTATTGTCATCCGTTTGAATATCAAAGCCAACTTCGTTGAATGTTGCTTCGACATTTTCAATCACGCAGTTATCACCACTCAAGTTCGGTCCTACCTGAAGGAGGACACCACTTCCACTATACCCTTGTACAGTAAAATCCTTTAAATAAGTCTGTGGTGACCCATCAATCACAACACCATCACTTGCTCCCCCGAAAAAGATGGTTCTACCGATTCCACAACCAGCGATTCGAACACGTTCAAGAGGGTCTACATTTTGATCTTCATCCGGTAGCACGAATGAAGGAAACATCCCAGCTCTTACTTCAATTGAATCTCCCGATACAAGAATAGGAGGAACAACGTTATCAATTACAGCCTGAACGGTAGGAAAGTCATCTGGTACAATAAAAATTGTCATTTTTCTCCCTCCTTTCTAATTAGATATTGTCTTGACTGTTCATTCCTAGCAATCTTCGACGACTTCAAATAGCTCGATGACATTTTCTACTTTAAATTGAAGTAACATTTCTTTTTTAATAACATGTTTGAGTGTTTCATTCACATTATCGTTCACTGCAAGTAAATCTTCGATGGTTAAGCAATCATCTTCGAAAGCCATCACAGCAGCTTGAATTTTCTCGCCTTCTGCGTTCATAATGTGGGCGAGAGCGAGCTCTTCTTGTCCAACAGTTGCAAGAAGAAATAAGAGGGTTTGATTTTTATCTAAATCTGGTAAGTCATTAAACATATCCGGAAAGTTAGGTTGTCCCATCAGAATCAACTCCTTTCTTCTTAATTTTCACCTCACAGTATTTTATGTAACTAGACAAAGAATGCCTGTACAAATAACTAGATTGACATAAAAAAGCTACGTGTGTGCCGTTCCACGTAGCTTTCGAAAGGAGTATTGGGACTTTTCCGGTAGTCCCATTATTAGTATATGAAAGTCTTATAATAGTGATTAGACAACTTCCCTATACAAACCTTTTCTATAGTGTATTCTTTCAAATATACAGAACGAAGGAATAACGGTTAAGTCTAAAAGATTTTGTTTCAAATAAACTGTATATTTATGAAAATGAAGTTCAATAGATAGATTGAGCACTTTGATTCTGAAGTTTTTTGCAATCCTGTACATTACTAGAGAATTTAATTCAACAGGGATATCCTTCAATATAATTCAATTTGATTAAAAATTTATCTCGAACTCAAGTCTTCAAGATAATGGCCCTTTCATAAGAAAGGTTCTTCTCAATTACAGAAAAACGCACGGTCGTAACTCTTGTAATGAAGTTTTCCTCTCCCAATCACTAAAAAAGCTTTGTGTACTCAGGGAAGTATCTATCAATCCATCGGTGTACGTGTCCCTAAACAATTTGAAGGCCCTTCATGAGCTGACCGTACAGATTCATTCCTTCACGTAGGTCTGTATAGATTATCTCGGGTAAATGAAGTTCAGAATAACGGCCACCCTGAATGAGCGGTGAAATGAGATTACTTTCATTTTTTGTACCAGAACTCAACAACTACTATAAAGATTCGTAATATGTACTAACATTTTTTCATTGTAAACTTTAGAGCTTTAAAGTAATATAGAAGAAGAGTTTGTGGAAATTAATGAAACTAACATAACTCTTATATATAGAAGGATTCCGTTCATTAGAAGTAGATGCACCTCTGACCCATATTCTCTAACTATAAGGCAGGTATATAGATGATCTAAGTGATAAAACTAGAATGCTTCATTTCTATTATTGTTATATTAATAACTTTATGTTTATAAGAACGAATATTTTTGAATTTTTTTATCTAAATTCCTAGTTTTCAACTAAGAATAATTTGAATTGTACATAAGAGGGTTGATATACATCTATCATTTTACTAAAGTTTTACATCAATACTACTCTAATAAAAGGAGAACTCTTTATGAAACAGAAATTCATAATATTATTTTTGATATTTTCAATAATCTTAGGTGGAGTGCAACTTGTATCTGCTGAAGTCCCTGAAAATCCTGATTCCATTGAATTAACAGCCACTCCAGGAAACAATCAAGTGACACTGGAATGGGATAAAGTAGAAGGCGCTACACATTATCTAGTTGGAAGATCCACTACACCAGGAGAATCATCTTTGATCATTAGTGATCCGTTAGAACCTACTACATTATCTTATACTGATTCAACTGTAGAAAATGGAGTAACGTATTACTACACTATTTGGGCAGTGATAGACAGTCAGTCTCTACAACCGTCTAATGAAGTTTCTATAACACCTCAAGCTACTTCGGAACCTCACCAAGTGAGGGTAGTCGCATCTGATTCTCAGGTGACACTGGAATGGGATATGGTAGAAGATGCTACACATTATCTAGTTGGAAGATCCACTACACCAGGAGAATCATCTTT